>DATBUF010000149.1:0-8748 GCA_036516435.1 Pontibacter sp. | reverse complement strand
GTAGAAAAGGTGCCTCTTGTAATTAACCCGGTTCACATACCAGAGTTAAAACGAATCAAGTAGTTTATGCACCCACAATGCAGTAGAATACCAAAGCCACATCTCCTGAGGTATTTCTGATTGCTATAGTTTCCGTAATTGCAATGGCGCTTAGCCACAACATGCAAAACACCGGAAGTATGCAGGCAACTATAGCAGACAAGGCTACCTGCTATAGTTAGACATTGTATTACGCTTTTATTGCATTCGTAACGCTCTCTGGTAAGTTTTGAAAAGGCCAGTTAATTTACTTTCAGTTCCAGAACCGTTCAGGACAAAATAGCCCGGGCAGGGCCCAGGCTATTTTGTTAATCAGTTGTTACATAAAACTATAGTTGCCTGACTAAGCAATTGCTGCCGCCTTTCTCCCTTCTGTTTGCAACTGCGCTTTAACTATATTCTGCCATTTCGTAGCTAATTGCAACTCTTCGTTTACAGATAGGCTGTTCTGATTACTATAAAACTCCAACGCTATCTCCTGTTGATTGGGATTAGAGAATGCAACCTGAAGTTTTATAGCCTCAAATACCCTGTTCCCATTCACATCCTGATAGTTGCTTATCAGTTCGCATCTGGTAACGGTAGTTAAATCAATCACCTGCTGTATTTTTCCTTTACCTGAATTCTTCGTGTATACAAGCTTCTTCTGGACCTTATCGAGACCTATAGCATATATATCATTCCAAGAGTCAAATTCTGTAATTGAAAGATTCAGGCCATTTAACTGGGATAAGGCATTGAGTATACCCCGGGTTTTTCTCTTCTGTTTAGTCCGGAAGTAAGCCATTGGTACTATAAAGAGAGCTGCTATAATAAGCACTACAATTATTTCTTGTAATTTCATTTGTATAATTCTTTAAAACATAAAATACCGGGCAGAGAAATACACAGTGTATCTCTGCCTTAAGAGCATGTTTAAAATTCATCCTTTGCGCTGCAAAAACGAAAGTTAAACAAGCTCTAAACAGCTGAGGAGAATGCCTCAACACTTTTATGAAACTAAAGAAGGGTTACCAGAAATAATGGAAGGGGAAGATTATATCACGATTAGTGAGGCCCCGGCAAATTAAACCGGATGCATGAATATAGCTGGAAACTGTAAGTTGTAAAGAGGGCTCGAAACAGACCCAGTAACTTAAGTAACCATCTATTTTTTTTAGGCCAGGTACAGATACATAATGAACAACGCTTAATGTTTCTTCGGCCTGAAGATTTACATACTTATGCAGATGTTCTGCTGAGTAAGTGGCATAAGTGCTTTCCTGCTGCCTGCTCTCTGCTGGTTTACTAGCTTCCCATAAAGCACCACTTCCTATGCTGCAGCAAAAAGCTGCTACCAGCAATATAAGGTGATACACAGATTTAGGGAAAGCGGCCATTAATCAAAGATACTTATTATTACCATTCCAATACTCCTTCTCCACAGAAATTGTCTGTTTAAGTAGCCTGCTCCTAAAGCTGTTACCTATAAAGTTTATGCTAACAAAGCTGTAATCGTAGCTTTAGGTCTGCTCAATGTTGCATAAACGGCTCTAAAAGCAGCAGATTGATGTGGCATCTACTCTTAGGTTTATTACATCTAAAGGCCGTTCCAAGTTAACTAAGGGAACTTTTATAGTTCGCTAAATCATCTTCGGCCATGCTACCCAGATAACTGAAGGAGCAGCAACTATAGCTTCCTGGGGTAAACCCGCACCAACTATAAAGGAATGGAAATAACAACCTGTGTTCCCTTACCGGCCGGAGGTACTGAAATCATCAAAGCTCCATTCAACAGCTTAACTCTGTCTTCAATGCTGCGCAAACCGATTCCCTTCTGTCCTGCTGTCCGGTTATTTATACCGATGCCGTTATCCCGCACTTTTAAGTAGATCATACCTTCTTCCTGGTACAGCAAAATTTTGGCTTCGGTAGCTTTGGCATGCTTCAGAATGTTGTTAATTAACTCCTGGCTGATGCGGTAAAGAACCAGTTCCTTGTAAGACTCCAACTTAGTTTCAAAGTCTTCAATCTCACACTCTAATCGTAAACTCTTGCTTTTAAGATGTGGCATACTTCCAGCATGGCCTGCCGTAAACCAAAGTCCTTTAATGTAACAGGCACCAGTTCATGCGAAACTCTCCTGGTCTCGCTGATAGCATCTGAGAGAAGTTTTACTGCCCTTAGAACATCCGTTTTTGGCAATCTTTCCGCTATTTCGTCTATACTGAGTTTTGTAGCGTACAGTAACTGTGCTACGCCATTATGTAACGACTCCGATATACGACTACGTTCTTCTTCCTGTGCCGCCAGTATCGCTATCAGCAGTTCCTTTTGCTGCTTTAGCTTTATCTCCAGGTTTTCCCGTTCAGCATTTTTTTGCTCTGTAATATCCAGGTTGGTAGCAATCAGGCCATCTTGCAGCCTTACAAACATGCAGGAAAACCACTTATGGAAGCCATCATACGGATAGAAATACTCCAGCCCCTGTGGTTGGCCTGTTTGCATTACCTGCAACATAATATCAAGCAGGCCGGCTGCTTTTATACCCGGATATTCAGTGGCGTATAGTTTACCCACCAGGTCCTTTCTTCCGGTTTCACGCTCCAGTTGTTTATTTATAAGCTCAATCCTGAAGTCGAGAATATTCCCCTGCTCATCCCGCACCGCTTTCAGGATAGATATTCCTATCAGGGTAGTATCAAATACAGATTGTAATAGGTCTTTGCTTTCAATTAGCTCGCGCGTACGTTCTGCCACCTGCTGCTCCAGCGTTACGTTAAGGTCCTGGAGTTGCTGTTCTGCCTGCTTGCGTAGAGTAATATCACTAGCTGTCCCGAACCACTCCTTAACAGCACCATCTTCGTCCATTACCGGTACAGCACGGGATGATACCCAGCCCATAGAACCGTCTACCTTATTAACCCTGTGCTCCAGCTTAAATACATGCTTTGTGCTGATAGCCTCCTGTATTGTGGCTTTAACCAACAGTTTGTCCGTCTCAGGGATGTAGACATCGATCCAGGAACTGGTGGGTGTCTGAGTATCAGCCAGAAAGTTCTTGCCGGTTAGCATGTGCATGCGGCTCCAGTCTGCATCCATTTTATAGATAATGTCGGAACTGGCTGTTACAAAAAGCCTGAACTGCTCTTCCGACTGCTGCAATGCTGCCTGTGCTTTTTTGTGTTTTGTGATATCGGAGAAGATGACGGCAACTTTGTATTCGGCAGGCTCTCCAATCCGGAAAGCATAGAGCGAGAAAATATGATGCAATGCTTCTGAAGATTCTTCAAAACGAAGCGGTTCCCCGGTTTTAGCCACCTGGTCGTAAATCTCCATCCATTTCAGTTCAATGTCAGGGACAAGCGCACGAATAGTTTTGCCTTCAGCATTTTGCAGGCCAGTGTTGCGTTCAAAGGCCTGGTTTACCTGCAGGTACCTGAAGTCTGTGGCCTTGCCTGCATCGTCGTAGATCATCTGTATAATGCAGTAGCCTTCGTCTATAGAATCGAACAGGGAACGGTACTTCTCTTCTGATTTTGCTAGAGCTTCTTCGGCTTTGGCTCTTTCTACGGCCGCCCATGTACGCTCCGCTGTTTCCTTAACCAGCGCGATGTCTTCCTCTGTCCACTGGCGCGCCTGTCCGTGCTGAATACCTAAATTGGCGACCCAGAGACCCGCTTTAATGAGCGGGACGCCAATGCTCGCGTATACATCGTGTGCGATGAACGCTTCCCGTTCCGTTTCGCTCAACCGTTCGTCCGAAGTCATGTTCTCGATGGCGAACGCTTCGCCCGTGCGTAGCCCCTTGCTCGCTGCGCCGAAATCACTTGTCGGAAAACGACCGAGGAGTTGGGGATACGCTCCGCGCACGTAGTTGGCTGAGATACTATATGTTTCCCCGTTGTCGTCAACTTCTGCATACAGCACACGGTCAACCTGCAACTGTTCGCCGAGCACGCGCATCGCTGTGCGCTGAATTTCAATCGCGTCGGAAAGCGGGCGCAGCGCGTCCGCCAGTTTCAATAAATATTCCTGCTCGCGTTCACGCTGTTTGCGTTCGGTGATGTTGTTGTAAATGCAAACCACCTTGCGGTTAGTCGAATCTGCAACCCGCGTAGTATAAATATCAAACCAACTGTTAAGCGCTGTGATGTAATATTCGTGCTGCTCCGGCACCCCGGTCTTAACAACGCGCTCGAAGGCTTCAAACCAATACGCTTCTAAACCCGGGGTGACCTCGCTTACACGCTTTCCGATGGTGTCGCTCGTCAGTCCGGTCTGTCTGGTCATCGCAGGATTGTGTTCGACAAAAATATAATCAACCACCCGCCCGTTCTCGTCAAAAACGAGTTCGAGCGTCGAAACGCCATTTTCCATCGAATCGAAAAGCGTGCGGTACTTCTCTTCGCTGTTGCGCAACGCTTCTTCGGCTTTCGCCCTTTCCACAGCAGTCCAGGTGCGTTCAGTAACTTCTTCTACTAATTGGATCTCTAACTGTGTCCAATGTCTTGGCGTTGCCGATACGGCAGCAATGGACCAAAGTGGCTTTCCCTCACCTTCCCGTACAGTCGCGATTAACGCAGCACCAAAGCCAAGGGCTTTAAAGCTTCGTTTATCTGTTTCCGTTAATCCCTTAGTGTTCTGAAAATCACAAATAATCAATGTTTCATCAGAAGCAATACGTAAGGCATCCGGAAAACCGGATAGTGGCAATCCACCTTTCGGCATGGGTGGCACTTGCTCATTACCCACTTGATATGGGAAATCGCACCAATCCTTTTCAAGATTGTAAACACCTACATGGCAGCGGTCAAGATGCAATTGCTCTGCAAGCATTTGAAGTGCCTGATTAACTATGTCATCTGCATCTATACCTGTCCTCAATGCGTCAGAAAACTTTAGGAGAAACTGCTGGTGTAGCTCCCGCTGTTTGCGTTCGGTAATGTCATCAAAAACGGCTGCCAATAAATTACTTCCCGGTTCGCCAAGCCGCATCCGATAAAGACGCAGCCACTTTTTAACGTCGGTAATATATACTTCATCCAGCGTTGTTTCGCCGGTTTCGCTAAGGTGCTGGTAAAATTTAAAGCGGTTGGGATCTTGGTTTGGAATGGTTTCGGTTGATCTTTTCCCTACTACATTGGTAAGACCTGTATGACGTTCGAAAGCTTTATTTACTTCCCTGTAAATAACATCTATAACATCGCCCTGCTCATCACGCACCAATTCCATGATGCAAAAGGCTTCTTCCATGTTTTCAAACAGCGTGCGGTACTTCAGTTCCGACAACTTCAGGGCTTCTTCCACTTGTCTGCGGTCATGGATGTCAACGGTAACGCCGACATGCCCCAGGTACACGCCGTCGGTGCCGAACAACGGTTGTGCATGGTTGTCGAACCAACGCCACTCGCCGTCGTAGCGACGGATTCGGCATTGGTTGTTCCATGCGCGTTTCTCGTGCACCGCCGACAGGTAATCAGCAACGTAGGCTTCCTGTTCGTCTGGGTGAACTATCGTGTGCCAACCTGCACCGTTAATTTCATCCACTGTCATGCCGGTGTAGTCCACGAATTGCTGGTTGATGAACCGGTTTTCGCCGTTGATGTCGTTGAACCAAATAAGCGCCGGTGCGGTGTTGGACAAGGTGCGGAATTTCTCTTCGCTTTCGCGCAATGCTGCTTCGGCTTGCTTGCGTTCGGTAATATCCATTACCAACCCACCTGCTTTGAGCAATTTCCCTTCTTTATCTTTGGTGAAGGTACCCATACCTTGAATGTAGCGGGTTTCACCATCGGCGCGAATTACCCGGTATTCCAGATCGAAAGGTTTATCTTCTTCCAGGCAGGCAGCCATTTGGGCTTCTACTCTGGGCAGGTCTTCGGGATGAACCCGTTTTTCCCACCCTTCCATCGTATGACTTTCAGGTTCGCTGGCAAAACCTATTATTTTTTGCCCGGCTTCGTCCCAATAGCCTTCCCCGGTTAAAAAATCGCGGTAGCCCCAACCGGCTTTAGCGGCTTTGGTAGCTAATTGAATTTGCTCGTAGTTTTCTTTTAGCTGGATTTCTAAGCGTTTGCGTTCGGTGATATTTCTAAAAATGACACCCAGGTGCTTGCTGCCCTCTTCGCCAATTCTGACAGCCGTTGCCTCAAACCACTTTCCTCCTAGTTTTTGTACATTGTATTCGAAGTGGACCGGTTGACCGGTTGAAATTACGAAAGCGTATTTTTCGAGAAGGAAATCTTTTTTATCCAATGAGAGTTCAGATCTCCGCTTTCCACGTAAATCGTTACCGACGTGTTTAATGAAAGCAGGATTATTTTCCCGGTAAATGAAATCAACGGGTTTGCCTGTGTCATCAAAAATCATCTCAAGGATAACAAAGCCGTCATCAATGGAATTGAAAAGTGCCTGGTATTTATCGGTTGCTTTTTGCGCTACTTCATCTTTCAGGAGAAGAATTTCCTGTTCTGCTTTTTTACGTTCGGTCACATCTTCCCAGGTGTGCACCAGCCTATCGCCGGGCAGCGGGGTATTGGTAATAGAAAACCACACCTTATGCCCCCTGAAAGCTGCCTCTCTTATATACTCATTGCCTTTGCCGGTTTCGACCACGTCTGTGAATTGCTGCATTTGCAACAAGGCGTTTTCCCCGTGTTCGGTAAACAGTTTTCCGGTAAAGTCTTCGCCCAGCATGGCTTTACTGGGCCGGTTAATGTACTCGTGCACAAAGTCAACTATAGCCCCTTTCTCGTTCCGGATGGCTTTGTAAACGGACATACCAATGTTGGGTGCATCTATAACTTCCTGTAGCAAGGTCTTACTTAATAGCAGTTCCTGCTCGGCTTTTTTGCGCTCGGTTATTCCAAAGTAGGTTACCAGTAAACTACCCTTTACATTGGTAGCATATACCTGCGTCCACACGTCAAAGCCATTGAAGTTAATATGGGTTTCGCCATTCCAGGAGCCGCCTTCGGTAGCCACCTGTTTATACCGCTGAAATAGTTCGGTCTGCTTTACGCCCGGGAACTCTTCAGCTAAACGTTTTCCTAGCAGGAATTCGCGGTTCACCGATTTCAGCAGCTGATCGTTGGTATAGATGTATTCAAAATCGCTGATGTTACCTAAAGAGTCTAAAACCGGTTTAAGCAACATAATACTGCTGGCGGTATTGGCCAGTACCAGTTGCAACCGCTCCTGCGATACCTGCAAAGACTCTTTGGTTGCTCTGAGCTCCTGCTCTGCTTTTTTCCGTGAGGTAATGTCCCGGGTGGTAGTAGCAACTCCATCTCCCAGTTTTACTGTTGATTGGTAAAACCACCCATCGAACTGCTCATGCACATAATGCCGTTCTGTCTGATCAGGCACACCGGTTTCCACTACACGTTTAAAGGTATCAAATATACCCACCCCCACTACACCGGGGTTTTTTTCCAGCAGGCTTTTACCCAGCACATTACCATATATTTCTTCAGACGTACGGTTATTCAGTATCCATCTGAAGTCAATGATCTCACCGGCTTCGTTCCGTACAGCTTCAAATACCTGGATCATGTCCAGGGAGCTGTCCATAGTTGTTTTAAGAAGCTCCCTGCTTTCATCCTTTTCCTGTTCTGCCTTTACCTGTGCTGTTGTATCCTCTGTTTTATGTATGATGTACTGTATCCTTCCCTTTTCATCAAGCACAGGTGTATTCAGCGAGAGCCAGTATTTTTCGGTAAAGCCACCGCCCTGTGAGTCGGGTAAGGGCACATCGTATTGTAGCACAGCCATGCGGTGGGGCTGTTTAGTAGCCAGCACCTGCTCCAGAGAATCCTTCAGGTTTTTTACACCGTAGGCTGCTTTTGCCATCGGGTTATCCGGAAACACATCAAACACCTGTCTGCCTGCAATTTCGTCCCGAACCGTAAAAGTAGCTTCCAGGTAGGCATCGGAGGCAGTAAGGATGGTCAGATCAGGGGATAAGATCAAGTACAGGTCCGGTACTTTCTCAAATGCTTTCAGAACGCAGGGATGTGGTTGCTCAAGTGTTTTCATCAACTAAAGTATACGTAGAGTCGGAAGCACATTCTAATGTAAGTATAAGCTGCTTAAAGCACAAGCTGGTAAAGGTGGTCTGTAGTTAAGTCATGTTGATGTAACTTATCTTTAAGATATAATCTTTCAGTAACTGGTAGCATACCTGTACTTACACTTTTTTGTCTCTGTCTTTTGCATCGCCTAGAAGAAAACCGGTAACTAACTATAGTCTAAATATTTGTCGACTACTATAACTTAACATAAGACATAGGGCGCAGATAGCAGCACGTATCACTGGATAAGTACTTATACGGACCACTCCTGGTAACTACAGTTTTTCAGGTTATTATACTGTATTTACGATTTGAGGCAGGTCAGCTTTAGGTGATATAGCGTATAAAGAATAACTATAGTTATAGTTACTAACTATAGCACAATATTTAAGTACTGATGAATTACCTGGACATGCTACTAAAAGAGAATAGCAGCGAATCTTACACAGCCAGAAAAGACTTTGCTCCGGATGCCGCTCTTACAGCGCAGTCAAAAGACCATACCTTACTGCTGCAGGAACTGCAGGACTTATTAACCGGATTAGGAAAAGGAAGCAAACTGTTGCTGAAGAAAAAACACAATATACTGGAGTGCCTGTTTCTGAGAGAGGGATTTGTGTGCCATCAGGTGCAGGTGAAAAACAGTGTATTAATA
>DATBUF010000148.1:0-2374 GCA_036516435.1 Pontibacter sp. | reverse complement strand
CCAGCAGCAGCGCGACAAGCAAAATGCCGTTTTCCAGCACCACAAGCAGCTTGAGATCAGCAATGTGCAGATACAAAGTATAGTTGCCGACCTGAACCGCATGGAACAGGAACAACTTACTGCCGACGAAGATGCACAACTGTTGGGCGAGCAACTACAGGAGGCGCAGGAACTGCTGGAGAACACTACCACAGAGTTAGTTAGCCTTCAGGCCAAAGAGGAAACACTGTTGCAGAACATCGAGAAAACCGAACAGGACATTGAAGCGCTGAAAGAGCAACTCGTAAGCCTGAACCGTACCAGAGACTCCAAGCAAAACCAGTACAACCTCACTAAATCGCTGGTCGAAAACATGGAAGGCTTTCCGGAAGCCATCAAGTTTCTGGCACAGTCCGGCGACTGGCAAAAGCCTGCCCCACTCCTATCCGACATCATTGTTTGCGAGCCTGAGTATAAAGGGCTTATCGAGAGCTACCTGGAGCCTTACATGAACTTCTTTGTAGTGGATGCCTTGCAGGATGCCTTAGATGCAGTAGAGCTCCTGAAGAGCCAGAATAAGGGCCGTGCGAACTTTATCATCCTTTCTGAGATTGAAGAACTGGAGCCGACCGCTACTTTCTCGGAAGGTGACCTGAAAGCTGCTTACGAAGTAGTAAAAGCCGAAAAGAAATACAGCGACCTGCTGAAGTACATGCTCAACAACGTGTACATCAGCGAAGACGTGGACCTGTATGATACAGACTATAAAACTATATTGCTGAAAGATGGCTCTGCCATTAAAAAACCGTTGAGCTTATCGGGTGGATCAGTGGGTGTACTGGATGGTAACCGCCTGGGCCGTAAGCAGAACCTGGAAGATTTAGCCAAAGAAGTAGCTGAACTGGAGAAACAAACCGATCTGCTGCAGAGTCGTGTAAATACCCAGCAACAAATCCTGCAGAACTATAAGGGCGAATCGCAGAAAGAGCGCATTAAGGAGCTGGAGCGTGAAGTAGCCAAGCAGCAGCAGGAACTGCTAACTATACGCATCAAGCACGAGCAGCATCAGCAGAACCGCCGCAACTATACCCAGAAGAAAGAAGAGTTACTGCAGCGCAAAGAGGAACTGAGCAAACTGGCCCTGGAAATGTCGCCAGTGGCGGAGACGGACCAGCAGGAACTAAAGCGCCTGGAAGAGGAACTGGCCGTTTATACATCGCAACTGAACCGCCAGCAGGAACAGATCGCCGTCATCAACGGCATGTACAACCAGGAGAATATCCAGTTTCACCAGCTCAAGAACCGCCTGGCCAGTTTGCAGCAGGAAATCAGCTACAAGCAGAAAACGGTTGAGACGAACCAGGAGCGCATTGAGGGCCTGAAGCAGGAAATGGCCAGAGCTGAGGAAGAGACAACTATAGCCAATGCTTTTATAGAAGAGAACGAGGCTATAGTTGAGCAGATGATTGAGGCGCGTCGTGAGTTCGGATATGAGTTGGAAGCCATTGAGAAGAAATACTTCAGCCTGCGCGGTGAACTGGACGAGAAAGATAAAACGATACGGGAACTACAGCGCAAACGCCAGAACTCCGATGAACTGTTGATGCGCATGCAACAAATCCTGAACGATACCAAGATCAAGCTGGTGTCGGTGCAGGAACGTTTGGCCGTAGAGTTTAACATCGAAACCCAAGACCTGAATCTGCCCACTGATGAAACTATAGAAATGGCTACCGAGGAGCTGGGCAAGTATATTTCGGAGCTGCGTACCTCTATTGATAAAATGGGCCCGGTAAACGCCATGGCTGCCGAGGCTTACACCGAGATTGAAGAGCGCAACAAGTTCATCACAGAACAGCGTAACGACCTGGTAAACGCCAAAAATACCCTCATCGACACCATCAACGAAATTGACATGGTAGCGAAAGAGAAGTTCCTGGAATCGTTTAACCAGATCAAGAGCAACTTTATCCGGGTATTCCGCAGCCTGTTCACCGACGAAGATAACTGCGACCTGGTAATCACAGACCCAAGTAACCCGCTGGACTCCCGCATCGAGATCATGGCGCAGCCGAAAGGCAAACGTCCGTTAACTATAAACCAGCTTTCGGGTGGCGAGAAAACACTGACAGCTATTTCGCTGCTTTTCGCGATTTACCTGCTGAAGCCGGCACCGTTCTGTATTTTTGATGAGGTGGATGCGCCGCTGGATGATGCCAACATCGACAAGTTCAACAACATTATCCGCACCTTCTCCCACGACTCGCAATTTATTGTTGTAACGCACAACAAACGCACCATGGCCTCTACCGACGTGATGTACGGTATTACCATGATCGAAGCTGGTATTTCCCGCGTGATACCGGTGGACCTGCGGCAGATTGCTTAAACTATA
>DATBUF010000147.1:0-3972 GCA_036516435.1 Pontibacter sp. | reverse complement strand
ATACAACTTCTGATAATAAAAAACTTGACGTTAAATCTAAGAAAAGTATAAGTGCAATTTACCAGGTATCCTGGGCCTTCATAATCTGCTCGATGAGCTCCCGCACGGCACCCTTACCGCCCTCTTTAGTAGCAATATAAGTGCTTATTTCCCGTATGTCATCGGCTGCATCAGCAGGGCAGGCACGCAGTCCGCAACGCTGCATTACTTCCAGATCAGGCATGTCGTCGCCCATGTACGCCACAGTAGCCGGATGGATGCCCTGCATGTACAGGTAGTCCTCAAATACATCCACCTTATCCTCCACGCCCAAATACATGTCTTCTATACCCAGGTCTTGGAGGCGGTTCCGTACACCGGGCTCGTTTTTGCCCGAAATAATGGCTACGCGGTATCCTTGCCTAATAGCATGTTTAATGGCAAAGCCATCTTTTATATTGAAGGCCCGCACCTGTTCTCCATCGGCAAACACATACAGCGTGCCATCTGTAAGCACGCCGTCTACATCAAAAATAAATGTGTTAATGCGGGTAAGATCTGGTTGTGTAATTGACATAGTTGTAAAACAAAAAAGGTTCTCGTGAAAGAACCTTTAAATGTATAGAAAAAAAACAATATTAATACAGCACAGGGCAGTTTCGCGCCTTATTCCTGGTTATCGCGCCACTCATAAACCCAGGCAGCCTGAATCTGCTCCAGGTGGCCTTCGTTGGCTTGCTCGCGTGTACCCTCAAAGTTCGGTAACGAAAGTACCCAGTCTAGCAGTTCGGTAAAGCGGATGCGGTAAATTTTGGATTCCGTAAAGTCATCGCCAAACTTTTCGTAAAGGGCCATGGCAATGTCTTCGTAATCGTTCCAGTGTATTGGTGGCTCGTAGCTCATATCTTTTCAGTAATCGTTTATCGGTTAACAATAAGCAGTTAGTGCTAGGCAGCACGTAAGTCGCCAGCTGTTTACTGGCGACAGGCTATGTAATTAGTGGCCCAGGAAATCCTGTTCCGGAATGGTAACTACAATGTCTTCGTTGCCTTGTACTACACACTGGCAACCCAGCCTGGAGTTGATGCGCGGGCTCACGGCACGATCAATATAGTCCTCTTCTTTGTCGGAAATTTCAGGAAGGTCGTCCATGCCTGCTTCGATGTATACATGGCAGGTACTGCAACCGCACACGCCACCGCAGTTGTGCTGCAGCTTAATGTCGTTATTGAGGGCCACATCCAGCACCGATTCGCCTTCTACAGCGGGGTGTGTCTGGTCCGGAGAGCCATCAGCGAATTTAAATGTTATATTTACAACTTTCATTTTTCAGATCTGTATTCAGCGGGCAAAGTTATGAAACCTGCCACCCTAATCAAAGTTATAGCGGGTTTGTGTTTTGTTAACTGAAGAAGGGGTGCCCGAAATTATACAACCTGCCTGTAAAGTATTTGTTTCGCTACGTGCTGGTTGCCTGTAACTATAGTTTGCTGTGCTGTATACTTTGCGTAAGGAGTTTGTAAATATCCTGCAGGTGTGGGCTCGCCTGCAGTAGCCGAAGGTGCTCGTCCAATACGTTCTGATCGTGGCGCACTGCAGGGCCTGTTTGCACCGAGAACGGATGGTGTTTTGAGGCCTTTGCTATAGTTTCCCGGATGAGCGGTTGCAGCAGGTTAGTTGGCAGGTTTGCCTCCTGCAGCAGTTGCTGGCTTAGCCCGAGCAAATGGTTGGTAAAGTTACAGGCAAATACCGCCGCCAGGTGTAGTTGCTTTCGCTTGTCAGAAGTTACCCGTTCTACCTGCCGGCTTATGCTTTGTGCCAGTTGCTCCAGTGCTATAGTTGTCTCCTCTAAGCTACCCTCTACCAGTACAGGCACCTGCTGAAAATCTACGGGTACCTGCTTCGAGAAAGTCTGCAAAGGATAAAATACGCCAGCACTGGCGCCTGCTATAGTTTGCAGAACGGCCATCGGCTGCGAGCCGGAAGTGTGCGCAACTATAGTTCCGGGCTTAACCTGCAGCGCCGCGGCTACCCCGCTGATAGCCGCATCCGGTACAGCCATCAGTATAACATCAGCAACTATAGTTCTAAAGTCCAGACTTTGCGTGGGAGCAGCCTGTGGCAGTACTTGTGTGAGTTCCTGCGCATGTGCCAGGGTGCGGCTGTAAACAGCTGTTAGGGTATGGCCAGCCGCCTGCAATGCCTGCGCCAGGTGCCAAGCCACATTGCCGGCTCCGAGTAGGGCTATGTTCATGAATGATAGTTCTGATATTGTTGAATATTCTTTATTTACCCACAGCGACTGCATTCCTGTACACGTTCATGATCTGCTGACACACAACGGGCCGTGAGTATCTTTTACAGAATGACTCTCTTATTGCCTCTGTATCATAGTTGTTATAGTTGTTATAAAGCTGTTGTAATGCCTTCATTAAGGCTTCTGCGCTTCCTGGCTCTACTAAAAGGCCTGTTTCAGGAGTGATAATACTTTCCGGGCCGCCACAATATGTGCTGATCAAAGGTTTCCCACAAGCCATGGCTTCCAGTAATACCAGCGGCAGGTTTTCGTGCAGGCTGGGTAACGCGAATGCATTGCAGGTTTGGTAGTGCTCAACAGTTGCCTGTCTGTTCAGTAAGCCTAGCCACTCCACTCTCTCAGCTATGCCCAACTCACTTGCTAATGCTTTGTACTTCCCTTGCTGTGTGCCCTCTCCACCAATCTTTAAGTAAACACGGCTATTCTCCCGGACGAGCAACTGGAATGCTTGCAGCAAATAAGGAATGCCTTTGCCCTTTTCCAATCGTGCTAGTGTGAAAAATGTAAATGATTCTGAGTTAATGTTTGCGTCTTTACCTGGTGCGAAAATGTTCTCGTCAGCTAAGTTCGGAATGTAAGTTACTCGGGGAATTCCCCATCGGACTAACGTGCCTGCCTGTTGCGGACTAACGGCTATATTAGCTTGAGCATTGTGCAGCGGCTTTGCCAGCCAGGGGCTTAGCTTACCGGACTTCATCTTGAACGCCTTAAAAGGGAACGGCCCCATGTGCTCCGTAATAATATAAGGCACTCTGTATTTTTCAGCTAATTTCATAGCTACCCAGCCGGCAGGGTGTGCACTGTGTGCATGTATTACAACTATTTTGCCAGCTGCATCCTTAAAATCCAGAAAGTGCTTTTCGTTTACCTGTACGATGTTTGCAATATTCCCATCTAAAATCCTCCTGGTCCAGGTAAATGCGGGCGTAAAATACTCTGTAAGGTTAGGTGCCAGTTGCCTCTGGGATGCTTGTATAGATGCCGAGCGTATAACTTTAGGTATGTTCTTCAGGTGATCGTTTGCGTGGAGCAGCAGGTCATGCACATGAGACCCCCAGGTACTGATAGCAAACCTGGAATCGGGAAAAACATGTGCCAGGGCTTCAGCTTGTTCCTTAAAGAAGATACCCGTGTGCGGTTCATCTTCCGAAGGATACCAGGAAGGTATGATGAAGACATTCATATGATGTGCTGTAACTATAGCGCTAATGCTATGTCCATATTACACAGAAGGCAGGCTTAAAACAAGCCTGCCTTCTATTTTACAAGATATAGTACGTCCCTTACGCTACCTGCGCCTTCTCCGCCTTCTTGGCAGGTTTGGTTTTAGATGGTTTGCGGCCGCCTTCTTCATTTCTCCTAACCATGGCCATTACAAAGCCAATCGACATGACAATGGTACCGATCCAGAGGATGTTCACGAACGGCTTCTCCATGGCTTTCAGGATGATGTAGTCTTTCTGAGTCGTGTTTACACCAATCTTAAACTCCTGTTTGGCCGGGTCAATGTTCAGGAAGGTGATTCGCAGGCCAAGGTCTTCTAGTATCTCTGGGTAGTAACCAGCCATGCCATCTTTAAAGATCAGCAGCGGGTGCGCGTGGTACGTTTTCTTTTCGCCCATCACCTTCATATCTGCCTGCACGGCCACATCGCCTTCTTTTAAAGGTACGCCCGG
>DATBUF010000146.1:0-3051 GCA_036516435.1 Pontibacter sp. | reverse complement strand
ATCATCTTCGTACACCAGGTACTTTTTCTCCCAGGAGGGCGAGAACTTCTCTTTATACTTCCGGAGCCCCTTAAAATGCCCGAATGCCCGCAGGTGCTCATAAGCATAGCGGATTGTTTTCTGCGGAACGTTCCTGCCGTCTATACCCGACATTGGCGCGAGTCCCATATTCACTTTCTCAAATCCTTTGTTTTTAAAGTATAAAAAGGCCCGGCAGAGCAGCATGTCCAGAATGCCATTGGGAGCATCGGGCAGTTGCCGGATCAGGTCATACACTGCCATACCCGGCATACCGGAAGGAACTACGTCCAGAAAGGCATATACTTTTTCATCTGCATTCTCTATTGTCAGGATCGGGTGGTTTTGCAAGATAGCCGGATCAAAAATGCCTTCGGTAAATGTCAGTTCTGCCTTTCCCTTATCCTGCAACCAAAGCGAGGAAACCTGTTCCAGCTTTTGCAGCAGGCCTGCTTTGACAGGCGGATCATATACTTTAAAAACATACCCGTCGGCCGTGAGTTTGCGCACGGCATTCCGGTTGGCATGCATTTTACTTCCTTCCAGCGAAAAAGAAGGGAGGTCCACAATGGCTTCTTCTCCAATCGGGAAGCTTTTCTTACCCAGCGAAGTATAAAGCGGCAGGTTTTCTTCGGGTACGCGGTAATAGACAGAGATAAACCCGTTTTCGGTACAGTAGTCGTCAAATGCCTGGATGGCTGCTTTCATAGTCTCCGGGTCAGGGGCTACAGGGTCTTCCAACACGATGGCCACGTGCTCCCATACTTTAAAAGAGGCGAATGCCTGCTTGTCCGGGGTGAAAAAGAAAAGCTTGTCAGGATAGGTTTTAAAATAATCGAGGGAGGAGTGGCCATATTTTCCGATCAGTTCGGTGGCTAAGGCTTTTTCTTCTGCGGAGTTAAAAGGCTGCTTGAGGTAAGGGCGCAACAACCCATAGAGTACAAACACCAGGTAAGCGGCTCCTGCCGTGTAGAGCGAAAAAATAAACCAGCGGGCAAAGGGGGTAAGTGGATTTATACCTGCATTATCGAAGGTGAAAAAGAGCCGAAGCACCTGCCTGATTGACTGATTGAGGCTGAAGTTCAGGCCAAAATGTACTCTATCCATAAAGTAGAAGCCTATTACGCCATACAGCAATACCAGGAGCAGCCCGTAAACCAGCACCAAAATACTTAGCCGGGTATAGAGCGGGTGGGGCCTTAAAATATATGCCGAGCGGGTATAAATCAGGCTGATTAAGGTAAAGGCAGCAAACAACGCTTCTTCGTAATCGATGGCTTTGGTGAGGTGCCCGATAATCGAGAGAGAGATCAGGACAACAGCCAAAAACCAGGCGCGCCGGGAACCCTGCAACAAGTACACGGCCAGCAGCAAAAGTATAATACCGGCCACCATCACCAAGCCATTAGAGGTCGATATAACCTGGTGCGGTAAGATCTCCCGGACAAATTGCAGGCGCGCGGGTACGGCAGGCGTAACAACAGAGAGTATGTTGACGATGCCTGTTAAAAAGAGCAGCAACGCCGGGAACACCCGCAACAGAAAACTGTCTTTCCGGATGAAAAAGCTACCCACCCCGGCCAGGAGCGGCAACCAGAAGTCAAATAACCGGAACAGCAGGGTAACTGAGGCTGCTGCCACGACTGGCAAACCATACTGCGTCAGGATAAAGGTCAGGGCTACTTCTATAGCACCCAACCCCCGCAGCACCGGCGAGGCAATCAGCAGGATCATCATAACCACGTAGCCGATAAAAGCTGCCGGCCAGGAGGCTGGATAATTCAGGGCCAGCATGGCGATGTAAAGATGCGATACACCGATGCATTCGATAATAACAGAGGCTGCTAAAGCGGCCCATAGTTGCTGCCGGTCCAGGGGCTGGCTGGTGATTTCGTCGAGTACCGTAGCCCATTGCGGCAGCTTTTTGTGGAGCAACTGGTAAGCCCAGCCTTGCTTCAGGAAAGAGACCAATGCTACGATCATGGCCGCTGTCAGCAGCACCAGGAAGATAAATCCCAGAACCGCAGGCGTCTGTAACTGGCCCCGCAGCAAGGCAAAGCCCAGTGCTGGCACAGCAATAATAATCACCGACAGCATGCCACAGGTACCGTAGAGTGAGGAAGCCAGGTATACGTGTGTTTTGTTTACCTGCTCCGTTTCGATTTGCCGGGAAAAAAATACAAGCGAGGAGAAGCCACCAGCGGGCAACAGCACGCTGACTAGGTTGCGTTTCAGGAACAGCAGTATAGTCTGCGGCCGGAGTACGGCCTTGCCGAGCGCCCTGAAACAACGAAAGTACATCTCGCCCTGCAGCAGGATGTGGCCGCAAGTCAACAGCGCACCTAAGAGCAAATAAAATACCTTTGCCTCCCTTAGTTGGTGCCGTATGGACATCAGTTCGATTTGCTGATGTTGCATAAAGTAAACGGCCATGGCCACCATAAACAAGGCAAGCAAGCCCTGCCAGAAGTATAGGTTGTGCAACAGGCGGGGGAGTAAGGGCAGTTCCTTTTTTGAAATGGTTTGTTTGTTTTCCATAGCCCCTGGTATTGTGACAGTCAACTTGTTTCCTCTGGCGATGCCTCATGCTCTTTTAAGAAACAGCCGGAGCGCACCGTATAGCTTTTCCCTTTAGGCAGCACATGCAGGAGCAGGTGTTCCAGGCACAGTGCCTCACCATTGGGGATAGCAGGGAAGTTGTTTTCATACAGCTGCCGCCCATCCATGAGGATGACCAGGCCGGAGCCGATAGTTTCGATGATATTTCCGTTCTTAATCAGCACGCCTGTATCTTCCCCCAACCCAATGCCGACATGGTCCGGAAAAGCCGCGATCGATTCGATCAGGCGTGGCATGCGGCGGCGGTTTATAAAATGAGTATCAATGATCATGTTTGGTAACAAGGACAAGCCCTCAGCCAGGCGTACCGTTCCTTTTGCCAGTATGCGCCTGTGCTCAGCCCTTTGGATCATAATGTTGCAGAGTGCCATGGCTCCCGCGCTTGTGCCAGAGATTAGAAATTTATCTTCCTGC
>DATBUF010000145.1:0-12047 GCA_036516435.1 Pontibacter sp. | reverse complement strand
GGGTTGAGTATAACTGAAGTGCTGCAGTTCCCGAATAGCGGCTTTGCCATTGTGAGTACGCTGTTTTTATGCGGCTCTTACCCACTCACCCAGATCTACCAGCACGAAGAAGACAGCCGCCGCGGCGACAGAACACTGAGCCTGGTACTTGGCATAACCGGTACATATGTATTTGCAGCTATCAGCCTGTTGGCAGGTACGGCAGTGCTGCTCTGGTTATATTATAGTACAGGGCAGCTGCAAAACGTGGTCATCTTTTTAGCGGCCACTGCTCCTGTCCTGCTTTTCTTCACCGGTTGGGTACTGCGCGCATCCCGCAACACAACCGCTGTTAACTATGAAAACACCATGCTGATGAATAAAATATCATCTGTCTGCATCAGCCTTGCTTTTATCTGCATGTTGTTGTTCCATCACTTTAAAACAAGCTAACCACGTGCCAGCTAAAACTATGTCCTTTAGTTGCGTATAAGGCTAAAAACCACAAATCACCCTTGAAACTACTCTACGTGATACTGGCAGGCGTGGCAGGCACCATTGCCATGAACACAGTTCTGTATATGCTCTCCATGGTCACCAGCAGGGTACTGAATATTCCGCAGCTACTGGGCACTATGTTGCTTGGTCGTACACACCCGGATGGAAGCCTCTCCGAGGCAGTTGGTACCAGAATAGTTGGATTGCTTGCTCATTTTACGGTAGGTGCGCTGTATGCCATCGGTTACCTGGCGCTCTGGGAATCAGGGGCCGGCACTGTGACGGCTACCTGGGGCCTGCTCATTGGTCTTGGCAACGGCTTCTTTGCCATGATTATCTGGTATTTCTTTTTCATGATTCACCCCCGCCCCCCGAAGATTGAACTGGAGCGCTACCTGGTGACTCTGGTATTCAGCCATGTGTTCTTCGGTTTTGTAGCGACGTTTAGCTACTACCTGCTCGCACAGCCTGAGCATAGCTTCTGGAGCTGATCAGATTTTTCTTTGAGTGTATGGTTTAATCTTTCTACTCTATAGTTGGTTATAGTTGCCGTTGTTTGCTACCAAACTATAGTTCTATAGTTAGCTAAAGTTTCTGATTGAACCAAGCTATTGTTTCATAGCCTCTTGTACTCCTGGGAGCTTTACTTGCCTATAGTTGTCATAGTTGACTTGGCTCCCTCACGGCCGGGAGGCCCCGTCTTCGGGCATCGCGCTGCTGCCTTCTTGCTACCCTCCTGCGTCGGATTGCCTGCGGCACCGCAACAAGTCAAAGGCGCTCAACCCAAAGACTGTGATCATCTCGCATAGTAGCTGCTGTAACTATAGTTTGTTTGTCTATAGTTGCATAGCTTTTCTCGTGGTGGTAGTTCTGTAGGGACAGGTCGCGACCTGTCCGATCTTGGGCTGTAACTATAGCACTATAACTCTCAACTATAGCTAAGGCTGCTGGCGCGGGTTTGTAACCCGTGTCTAACAATGATGTTGAGTTTGTAACTCAACTGGGCCACAGGGCCAAACTATAGCTGACCACGGCGAGAGGCTGCAACTATAAAACGATAGCTGCAACCATAACTACAGACCTCACAATGTCTCCATGGCCTGTGAGTGTCTTACCAACTATAGCCTTAACTATAGCAAAAGCCTAATCCTGCTCATCCTTTAATCCTGAAAACCTGATTCATACAAGATATCCGCCTACTTCACACCCAGGATAAAGGCAGCTTTCAGGATACCGGCTACACTGATGGCATCGGTAATCTGGTTGTTCAGAGCCATGTGCAAGGCTTCGGAAAAAGGCAGGCGCTTTATCTGCAACACTTCGGTTTCCTCGAATGCGGTATCGCCGGGGGTAAGTTCCTGCGCCAGGAAAACGAAGCCCTCTTCGTCTGTTACAGAGTTCGAGGTATGCAGGCGGCAGATGCTGGTCCATTTGGCTGCGGTAAAGCCCGTTTCTTCTTTCAGTTCCCGCTTCGCCGACTCCAGCAGATCTTTTTCCACCAGGCCGCCGCCCATAGGTATTTCCCAGCTGTACTCGCTCAGCGGGTAGCGGTACTGTCCGATCAGGTACGTATAACCGTCATCATCCACAGGTATAATGCCGATGGCTTTGTTGCGCATACTAACCACGCCGTAAATACCTTCGCTGCCGGCAGGAGTCAGCACTTTGTCTTCGCGCACTCTTATCCACGGGTTCTGGTATACGTCTGTACTCGAAAGTTTTGTCCAGGGATTATGCTGTTCGTCTGTCATGGGTGTAGTTATAAGGGCAGGTTACCGGATATGGAGCAGCTTATTTTCTGGCTGCGATCAGCTCAATTTCTACCTGTGCGTTGCGCGGCAAGGCTGCTACTCCTATAGTTGTACGGGCCGGGAACGGCGCTGTAAACTGTTTTTCGTACACAGCGTTCATCGCCCCGAAATTGGCCATATCTGTTAAAAACACATTTACTTTCACCACGTCATCGGAAGTAAGGCCTGCCGCAGCCAGCACATGGAACAGGTTCTTAAAGCATTGTTCTGTCTGAGCTGCAATGTCTCCTTCCACCAGCTGGCCGGTTTCAGAATCAAGGGGCGTCTGCCCTGACAGGTATACCAGGTTACCGGTTTCCACTGCATGTGAGTAGGGGCCAACAGATACGGCGCCTTCGGCGGTAAAAGCTTTTCTTGCCATTTGTTTTTATAGTTTAGATGATAGTGTTGCTGGTCTGCATACCCTTTTTGACACCTACCAGTTACCAAAAATATAAAAATAGCGGAACATAGCGTTGTCGGTTGCCCCTATAAAACTATAACCGATAGCATGCCCGGACAGGGTGATACTATCGGTTATAGTTTTATAGCAGAAGTAGCTGACAAATAAGACTACAAACTATAGTTTATAGTTTCGGATTCAGCCAGGCAGTATTCTTCTGGTAAGAGTGGGATACTTAACCTTCTATTGATCTTGCAGGCCTGATAGCCAGGGCTGCACGTTTAGCGAGCAGCGTAATCCAGGAGGCCAGCACAAACGGGAAGGTCAGCGGAATAAGGCTATACTTTACCATCAGCACATCAATTACCACAGAAAGAGCTGTCGCAATAAATACGAAGATGCCGTCCTTAGGCTTATCCCCGGCAAACGCAATAGCGCAAAGCACCGCATTAAAGCTGAACAGGCCAAAGTTAACCTCAGCCATTGGCTCATGAAAGTAATGCGACACCGAAACCCCAATTATCGCACCCAGCAAACCATACAATGCACTGATTGGCGAGTTAATGAAGATGGCAATAAAAAAGATAGCGCCTGCTACCACGCTCCCCTGGAAGATCACCTCTCCAAACCCGTGACTCGCTACTGTTAAGGCATCGGTATACTGCTCGTTTATAGGAGGTTGCTGCTGATACGGCACCCCTGCCACATGCAGCAGCAGAAACACCAAAACCCAGGTAGTAGCAATAAACGGGAAAGTGTAAACAGGTATCTTTCTGGTCAATGCCACATGCATCAGCACACTCGATACTGCGGAGCCAACTACAATACCGACCCACACCAGCGCACCAGCATTGAAGTAGAAGGTCAGGGCAGCTCCCACCAGCGCAGCGTTGAAGCCATACAATCCGCTGTTAATTTCGTTATCGTTATACCTGAGCAGCTTAGCCGTAAGCGTACCTACCAACGTGCTGAGCACCACCGCCAGCCCCATTACCCAGGAGCCGTACCAGATGCCCGCCAGGAACAGCAGGCCTGTCCATTTATTTTCCTGCAACATAATCTGGCCCACGCCGGTCAGGTTAGCAGTTAAGAGATTATCTCTTGTATTTTCCATCCTGGTAATTAATTAAAAGAGGTTAGTATTGATTCGTGTAGTTGTTTCAGCTTAAAAGAAAAAGGTGATGTGGCCTTTGGCGAAAAACGGCATGCCTGGTGTAAAGTGGATTTCCGTTACCGGCTCCGGCTCCTGTTGCAGGCGGGTTTCAGTCTCGAACTGGGCTTCGCGCCAGTCGGTGTCGAACAGGTTCTGTAGTTGTGCGCCTATTTCCCAGCGCTTGCGGGTATAGTTCAGTGTCAGGTCGGCTACAGTATAGCCTTCGGCTGTGAGCGAGTTATCTTCGTTAGCCGGGCGGTCTTTCACGTAGCGGTAACGCAGGCTTCCGGACATACCTCCTGGCAGTTGCACGGCCACACCGCCGGTACTCGTCAGGGTTGGGGCCAGCGGAATGTAATCTTCACCATCCGGTGCGTCCAGCGCGCGCGGATGCGCCAGGTTTACATCGGCATCAAAGTATAGCCAGGTTAGTGGTTGGTAGCGCAGGCCCAGGTCGGCTCCTACACGGCGGGTTTTACCGGAGGGCTCTACCACGGCCTCATCGCCTACGTACACAAACTCCTGCTGCAGGTACAAATACCATACTGCGGCGTTTATCACCAGCTGCGGGGTTGGCTTAAAGATCGTGCCCAGGTCCGCACCTACGGAGCGGGGCAGAATGTCGGCACCATTTTGCGCCACTACTACGCGCGTATCGTTGCTATGGTATCCCATGCCCGTTTTCAGGTATACATTCCAGCTTTGGTTTGGCGAGTAAAAGAAGTTCAGCTTGGGGCTTACAATGGTTTTTTGCTCATCCTGTGTGCGGTAAGTGGGCTCCAGGGCATCGGTATAGTTAAAGATAAAGTGGTCCAGTCGGGCGCCGGGGTTTATGGTGAAGTTGCCGGTTTTCCATTCGGCACTGGCGTAGGCAAACAGGTTGGTTTCATCAATATCGCCCGCGGCATAGGTGTCCAGCAGGTTTTTGCGCTGGTACGTATGGCTGAGCCGGATGTCGTTGATGTCGTCGTAGCGGAAGCCCAGGCCACCTTTCCAGGTGATGTCGCTGTTGGTCAGGTACATGCGGTTGGTATACTCGTGGTTAAAACCATAGATATTGCGCTGCTCCTGCTGGTGTATCTGGTCGCCGTACACCGGGTCGTTCAGAAAGAAGGTGAAGTTGGAGAAGAGCGAAAAATCATAGTTGATGTAGTAGAACTGGCTCTGCATGTCTTCCGTCTCGCTGAGCTGGTGCTGTAGTTTGGCCGATAGGTTGGTGCGGTGCGTCAGGCCTCCCTCTGTCGGGTCGATGGCGCCAAACCGTGGAATGATGCCTTCCTCAATAGCGCGCAGCGGCACCTGTCCCGAGGCATCCCACTTAGAGCTGAAGGTGGAACCCTGCAGCGTGAGGTAGGTCTGGCTGTTGAGCCACTGTGTATACTTACCAAAGAGGTTCAGGCGGTTAAAGTTTTGCGGATGATCAAAGGGCCCGTCGGTCAGGTAGTATTCACCGGCAATGTAGGCGCTCTTGTCGGTAGCCTGCGTGGCACTGCCCAGCAGGTCAATCAACGCTACGGTGCGGATGGTGTTGAACTGGCCGATCTCCGTTTTAATACTGCTCTTGTCCAGGTGGTCGAAGGTGCTGAAGTTGGCGTAACCGGCAGTGTTAAAATCACCTTTATCGGCGTAGTAAGCTCCCTTGCCAAAATCAACGTCCCGTACTGTTTCTGGTATTACAAAATGCAGGTCGGCATACCCCTGGCCATGTGCATGCGATACCATGTTTACCGGCATGCCGTCGGCTGTGATCTGTACATCTGTGCCGTGATCCACATCAAAACCACGCAGAAAGATTTGCTCGGCCTTACCGCCCCCCGCATGCTGCGAGATAAACAGCCCCGGCACCTTACGCAGAATCTCCTGCGAAGAACTTACCGGGTTCAGGAGCAGATCGGTTTTCACGAGCTGGTTCAGTGCCTGCGTGCCTGCCGTTACCGTTACCTGCCCCAGGTTTATGTCTCCGGCCACCAGGCTAATTTTAAGCGGCTCCTGCGATGCAATTACAGGTAATTTGATCAACTGGTAGCCAATGTGGCTTACGATGAGCGTATCAGCCGGAAACAGGAGCTTTAGAGAGAACTCGCCGTTGCGGTTACTATGGGTATGTGTATCGCTGTTCTTCAGGATGATGTTGACGCCTTCTGCAGGCTTGCCGTTCGCGCTATAGTTGATCACACCTTTTACCAGTTGCTGCGAGAAAGCAGGTATAGACGGCGCTGCACAGAAACACAGCAGAATACTGAGTAGCTTTAAACTTTTCACTTTGTAATTAAAATCGCTTGTATAAGCCTCTCCAATCTTCTAAAGAGTGCCTATAGTTGTAAGTTAAGGAACAGGAGCTGCCTACCAGCCCAGGAATACCATGCCGATAGCACAGATCAATATAGTAGCGCCACCAATCGGGTGAATGTAGCGTTCCAGCTTTTCGGTTTTGAAAAAGGAGAAGCCGTAGTAGCCGAGCAGTACCATCATGACCATGGTAAGGAGGGTGAACAGCGTAAACACGCTTACCAGGATAACAATGCCCATCGTAGAGCTTTGGGCAGCCGGAAAGGCCATCATCGGTATAAGCGGCTCGCAGGGGCCCAGCAGGAAAATAATGAACATGACCCAGGGCGTTACTTTTTTGCGGTCCTGCGGCATTACCATTTCGCCGTGCCGGTGCTCGTACACGTACATGTCGCCGCCTTCGTACATATCAAAATGCTTGTGCGGTTTGTTCTGATACACCTGGTACAAGCCCCAGATGGTATAGGCAAGCCCGAACACCAGCATCGCCCAGCCGGCAATGCCACCCCTGACTTCCTCCAGCCAGCTTATTTTCGACAGCGACCAGCCCAGGCCGGCACCTACCATGCCCAGCAAAATGGAACTGCCCACGTGCCCAATACCACACACTGTTGTCCATAGTATCGTTTTAGGCACAGACCAGCCCCGGGCCTTCGACAAGGCAATAAACGGAATGTAATGGTCAGGCCCTGTCAGCGTATGCAGCACACTCACTGTGATGGCAGCTACTATCAGCAACTCAATTTCTGTACTCATATCGTTTGTTTATACTTTACTTAGTCTTGTAAAATAAGCGCTTCTTCTTTGGCAACTATAGCCCTCAGCTTTTTCTGATACAGTGCGCCCAGTTCGTTCAGGCAGCGGAGTAACTGTTCACCACCATGCCCCAGCACACGCACCAGCAGGCCGTTATGCGCTGTCTGTGTTACCCCGAAGGCAATGTTTTTCTCTACACTTAGCTGCTCCTGTATCAGGTCGGTAAGCGCGGCTGTCCCGGCATTTTCATTCAGGCAGAAAAGCGTTGCCTGGTGCGTAAACTCTTCGAACTGGCCCAGCGCGTTCATCGACATGTAACCGGGGCTTAGCAGCAGGTTATCTTTAAACACCAGCTTGCCAGCGCAGTATACTTCCGTCAGGTTCTGGAAGTGCTTGAACTTGAACACCTCACCCGACAGCTTGCGCCCACAGGTGACAATCTCTCCCCAGATCAGGCTACAGCCTTCTTCCATCCGGATCACGTTATGGCTCTTATAAATGGAGTTTTCGTGCGGTACCGAAGGGTGCGGAATGTAGTGGAAAGAACTGCCCCGTGCCATGTTCACTTTCATTACCTGCCCTGCCCCACGCTCCATTTGGAACAGGCGCTGGTACGACTGGGTCTGTAGTTGCAGGCTGGTATCCTCGGCCAGATCTATAGTTTGCTCGTACTGGTCCCCGTCCAGAATACCCGGCGAGGAACTCATTACCATCAGGTACAGGCGAGGGTCGGCTTTGTCTTCGCCTACGTGGGCAACCTTAAACGGCCGGGTATAAAACATATCCTTCAGGTATGTTTTTCCCGACCGGTTGGCTACACTTATTTTTAATTCGTTGATCATCTTTTCAGTTCTGGCTCTGCAATATCTTCCAGCAGGGCGTACTTTTTAATCCAGTTAATCACGTTGTCCAGGCCTTCCAGCGTCATCAGGTTGGTGAACACGAACGGGCGACCCGGGCGCATGCGCAGAGCATCACGCTCCATTACCTCCAGGCTGGCGCCTACATAAGGGGCAAGGTCTATTTTGTTGATCACCAGCAGATCGGAACGCGTAATACCAGGACCACCTTTGCGCGGGATTTTCTCACCTTCGGCCACGTCGATCACGAAAATGGTTACATCCGCCAGTTCCGGACTAAAGGTAGCTGACAGGTTATCGCCACCACTCTCGATGAACACGATCTCTACTTCCGGGAAACGGCGCACCATTTCGTCCACGGCCTCCAGGTTCATGCTGGCATCTTCGCGAATGGCAGTATGCGGGCAGCCGCCTGTCTCTACTCCAATTATGCGGTCGGTTGGCAGTAAGCTGTTTTTTGCCAGGAACTCGGCGTCTTCTTTGGTATAGATGTCGTTGGTGATGACGCCCAAACTATACTCATCCATCATTTTGCGGGACAAGCGTTCGATCAAAGCAGTTTTACCTGCACCCACTGGGCCTGCCACCCCTATCTTGATATATTTTCTTTCGCTCATGGTATTTTAATTGTTAATTATTGGTTGCTAAATTGTTGTTATACTTTACCCACCCTAACCTCCTAATTGAGATCAGACAGGTTCATAAACTTGAACAGCATACGTTGCTTTAAGACATGTATAACCTGGAGTAAAGCCGCTCGTGCTGCATGCAGCGTATGTCGAAGCCGATGTTACAAACCCCTACCAGGCTGCGGTCTAACTCCAGGGTTTGGCCTACCAGCTGGCGCAACGGCTCCTGCAGGCTGAAGAGTATCTCCTGCCCATCCATCTGCCCGAGCGGCACCAGTTTTACAGCGTTAGTCACCATACCTGCCGCAGCGTTGTAGTAAAAGGCCATCAGTGCTTCGGTTTTTGGTATGTTGAGAAGCTGCGCCAGTATGCCAAAGGCAATTCCATAGTGGCCGCGCGCCTCTCCCTGCTGTATGGCTTCTTCATAGGCCAGTGCCAGGTCATACCTGGTCAGGCGGCGGAAGATCTTGAGCAGGCGCAGTCCCAGTTTCTCACTGGCTTCGCGTATTTCTCTCGGGCCTTTCAGGGCGGTGCATTCTTCGTCCAGCGCCAGCAGTTCGTCCAGCTCTCCGATTGCGGTGGCATCGTAAGCCAGGCTCACAAAGGCGGCATCGTTGTAGAGTATGTTGGAAGCCAGCATGTGCTGCACAAAATCAGCGGCAGAGCTTTTATCTTTCACCGGGCCCAGCTGCACGTAGGTTTCCAGCCCATTGGAGTGGGTGTACCCCCCTATGGGTAGCATCGGGTCGGCCAGTTGCAGCAGGCTTAACAGGTATGTTCCGGACATAGTATCAGGATTTGGTTGTCAGGTTCAGGATTTTGGAGAAAAGGCTTTCGCCACTGCTACTTCCGGAGGAGTTGCCATGGGCATGTGGTTCCACGTTGGCTTTCAGCATGTTCAGCAGCTTGCGGGTTTGCTTCTGCGGGTTGTAGCCAGTGGCCTCCAGTAGGCGGAACATCGGGGCCTCGTAAGGTACCAGCACCTGGTCGTCCTGTATAAACATGGGCATGTGCTTGTTACCGATTTCGTAGCAAATGGTGCCCATCTGCAGCATTGATACCGGTTCTACCACAATCGCTTCGGTTGGCAAAATCTCTACAACTATAGCTGTCTGCTCGTCCTGCCAAAGTATGTCGCCTTCGTGCAAACGCTGGCCTTCGCGCAGCAGTTTTACCGCTACTTCGCGGCCGCCTTCGGTGTGCTTGCGCAGAATGCGCTTAGTCGGCTCAAACCACTCCAGGCATAGGGGGTCCACCTGCCGCCCGTCCAGGTCGGTACCGGCGGTGTTGCCCAGTATTTCAGTTATAATCATCAGGAATCTCTCTTTTTGAAAACAATGTTTTTAGACACGCCCACGCCTACTGTACTGCCGTTCAGCCCGATATTCAGGTCGCGGTCTACGTGGCCGGTGTCTTTGTCTTTGGTGCGTCCGTAGCTGGCCAGCCCGAAAGTGGATTTAAAGGCCCAGCCATGCCCCAGCCCGATAGCTACTGCCGGATAAAGGCGCAGCATGTAGCCATCATAGTCTTCGGAGGCACTAAGGTCGGTTTGGTGATTGCCCCATTGGTAGTGCGCATCGGCCTGCCCGAAAATCACGAAGTGCTCGCCTACCTGCACGCCGTAACTATAGAAAGGGCCCGCTTCGTAATGGTTTTCTGCCGGACCACCTGCTTCGTTCTTCTGGCGGCTGTATACAAAGTTGCCACCGGCAATCACGTTGTTGTTAAACTGATAGCCAACACCGAGCGGGTTCAGGTGTACTTCCCGGAACTGGTCTTTCACGTTATGATAGCCTGCGGAGCCGTAGAGCATAATGGAACCTTGCTGGGCAAAAGCACTTTCTGTCGCGAAAAAGCTTATACTCAGTACCGTCATCAGCATGGCCAGCAGGTAAGGGTGCTTATTCTTTGGTTGCATAAATAAAACATTAAGAAAGGTTGGGTGCAGCATCAGGCGCTGCACCCCTCCTCATCATTATTAAAACAGGAAATAACGTTGTCCCAGTGGCACCTCACTCACAGGCTCGCAGGTGATTTTTTCACCATCCACGCGCACCTCATAGTTCTCAGGGTTCACCTCAATATCCGGTGTCTGATCGTTGTGAATCAGGTCCTTTTTAGAAATGTTGCGGCAGTTGCTTACCGGTAGTATCATTTTCTGCAGGCCGTATTCTTCCACAATACCCTTGTCAATGGCAGCCTGCGACACGAACGTAGCACAGGTTCTGTGCAGGGCCTTGCCATGTGCCCCAAACATTTTGCGGTAAATCACGGGTTGTGGTGTTGGAATAGAGGCATTCGGGTCACCCATTTTAGCGCCGATGATCATACCACCTTTGATGATCATTTCCGGCTTGGCGCCGAACAGCATTGGTTTCCAGATCACAAGGTCTGCCAGCTTACCCGGCTCAATAGAGCCCACGTACTGCGAAATACCATGAGAAATAGCCGGGTTGATGGTATACTTGGCCAGGTAGCGCTTCACACGGAAGTTGTCGTTGTTTTTGCCTTCATCTTCCGGCAGGGCTCCACGCTGCTTTTTCATCTTGTCGGCTGTTTGCCAGGTGCGGATGATTACCTCAGCCACGCGGCCCATCGCCTGCGAGTCAGAACTCATCATACTGAACACGCCCATGTCCTGCAAAATATCTTCGGCTGCAATCGTTTCCGGGCGGATACGGGAGTCGGCAAATGCCACATCTTCCGGAATGTTCTTGCTCAGATGGTGGCATACCATCAGCATGTCCAGGTGCTCATCAATGGTGTTCACCGTGTAGGGACGGGTAGGGTTGGTAGAAGACGGAAGCACGTTGCGGAAAGACGCAGAACGGATGATGTCCGGCGCGTGTCCACCACCTGCACCCTCTGTATGGAACGTGTGAATGGTGCGTCCGTTGATGGCTTTAATCGTATCTTCCAGGAAGCCAGCTTCGTTCAGCGTATCCGTGTGGATGGCAATCTGGATGTCCATTTTGTCGGCTACTGTCAGTGCAGCGTCTATAGTTGCTGGTGTGGCACCCCAGTCTTCGTGTATTTTAAGGCCCAATGCACCGGCTTCGATCTGCTCTATCAGGGGTGTTTCGGTGGCGCAGTTGCCCTTCCCAAAAAAGCCAAGATTCATCGGAAACTCATCAGCTGCCTCCAGCATACGCTGTATAAACCATTTACCTGGTGTAACAGTAGTGGCATTGGTGCCATCTGCCGGACCCGTACCGCCGCCGATCATAGTAGTAACGCCGCTAAACAATGCATGCTCTATCTGCTGTGGCGCGATGTAGTGGATGTGCGTATCGATACCACCGGGGGTAACGATCATGCCAGCACCGTTATGCACCTCGGTAGAAGCACCGATGATCATATTTGCATCCACACCGTCTGAGGTGTCGGGGTTACCGGCTTTGCCAATAGCCACAATTTTGCCTTCCCGTATGCCTAGGTCGCCTTTTACAATACCCCAGTGGTCCATCACCACCACGTTGGTGATCACCATGTCGAGCACGCCCTGGTTGCGGGTAGCAGTACTGGATTGCGCCATACCATCGCGCACGGTTTTACCCCCACCAAATTTGTTCTCGTCGCCATAGGTGGCAAAGTCTTTCTCAATCTCGATAATCAGGTCAGTATCGCCCAGCCTTACTTTGTCGCCCACGGTAAGGCCAAACATGTTGGCGTATTTTACTTTATCTATCT
>DATBUF010000144.1:0-2785 GCA_036516435.1 Pontibacter sp. | reverse complement strand
TATAAGCTGTCTATTTTAGAGGTAACCGGTAGCGAAAAAGCAAACTTTACTACCCGGTGATCTAAAAACGGGCTCCTGATCTCCAAGCCGTTTGCCATTCCCATCAGGTCTGCTTTAGGCAACATGTCGTTAGCCAGCACTAATTGCCAGTCGGCCCACAGTACGTGGTTAAGCGAAAATTGGTTCTTGTTTAAACACTCCAGCAATCTGCTTTTACGTGCCGCATACAAACGGGTATAAGCCTGGGCGCGGTATTCGGGCCTGAGCAAGGCTAATGCCTGCGTTTCGTGCTGCCAGGTTGCCCAAAACCAATACCGGTCAGGGGCTGGTAATTTGGCACCAGCTGCAAACCGATGTAGTTGTCTTACTTTGTTCGCTATAAAAGAGTTTCTGGATTTAGGCAAATTCTTCCATAAAAAACTAAGGGCTTTTACTAACTCCGTAGCAGTACTTTTCGACTGTGCCTGCCACTCCGCCCTGTGTTTGTTATAGCCTGCAAATAATTCATCAGCCCCATCACCTGACAAGGCCACTTTTATTTGACTGCCTGCCTGCCTGCTTAAACTATAAACCGCCAGTGCCGACGAATCTGCAAAAGGCTCGCTCAGCCCATCCAGCATACCAAAAAGGTTATCGTACAGGTCCTTATTTGTAAGGTGAACTTCAGTATGGTTGGTTTTGTACTGTTGTGCCACCATGCGCGCGTACCTGGTCTCATCAAAAAAAGGCTGCTCCGGAAACCCTACCGAAAAGGTTTGCAGGCCCGGTACCAGGCCCGAAGCGAGCGCCACAACTATAGATGAATCGATACCACCACTCAGGAAAGCACCGACCGGCACGTCCGCTGTTAACCGCTCTTCTACAGCTTGCTCCATCAGCTGCAACAACATGGCTTTCTGTTGTTTGTAAGTAAGCGTGTTTACCAGTGCCTGCTCACCTTCTAACGGTAGTTTGTACCAGTTACTATCCAGCAACTTACTATTCTTGATAAGCAGGAAGTGACCGGGAAGCAGCTTTTTAACTCCTTTCAGGATGGTGGCAGGGGCCGGAATGTAGGTTAGCTGCAGGTACTGAAACAGGGAGACAGTATCCAGTTCACGGGGGGCACCCAGCTCCAGTAACGCTTTCAGTTCGGAGCCAAACAGGAATTTATCATCATCCTTATAGTAGAGCAGTGGCTTTTCGCCATAGCGGTCACGGGCTACAAACAGGCTTTGTTCTGCGGCATCGTAAATGGCAAATGCAAAAAAACCATGGAGCTTTTTCAGACACTTTTCCCCGTACACACTGTAAAGTTGCAGCACAACTTCAGTATCGGAGGAGGTTGTAAACACAATTCCCTTCGCCTCCAGCTTAGTGCGCAGAGCTCTATAGTTCAGGATTTCGCCATTATGTACGATGGTGTATCTACCTGTGGAGTCTGTAAAAGGCTGATTTGCCCTAAGCTCCGGCGCTATAATAGCCAGCCGGCGTGCACCTAATGCTACATTACCCTGCACAAAGGTACCTGCTGCATCAGGTCCGCGGTGCCGGAGCGATTCGGCGGCCTGCTGCAGTTTTCCTATTGCTTGTTGGCCCTCTTCAGTAAAAGCGAAAACTCCTGTTATTCCACACATTATAGTTGTAAAGTTAGTTTTTTTATGCTTCCGGCAAGGGCCTGCAAGTATACCCTGGTACTAAAAAACACACCTGCTTTACGTAATTATAACAACCCGCCTCCCTAACACGAAGTATAGCAAGGGTAGAAACACCCTGTTTTGCTATGAAACCAGACTGGCTGGATACCCGCGAGTATCCTTTCGAATCAAAATACCTGACCTTACCTTGCGGCAAAATGCATTACATAGATGAGGGCGAAGGCCCTGTGATTGTAATGGTGCATGGCACACCTGCCTGGTCGTTTATCTACCGCAACCTTATTAAAAAGCTTCGCGCAAACTACCGTTGCATTGCGATGGACATGCTCGGCTTTGGCCTGTCAGATAAGCCGGAAGACTTCAGCTACAAACCCCGGGCACATGCAGCCAACTTTGAAGCCCTGATGGAGCACCTGCAACTCAAAGACATCACGCTGGTGGTACATGACTTCGGTGCCCCCATTGGCCTGGCCTATGCGCTGAACCACCCGGAAAAGGTGTGCAACATTGTCATGCTCAATACCTGGACCTGGTCTCTGTCCAGTCACGATACTTTCTCAAAATCCAGCAAATACCTTATTGGTCCGCTGGGTAAGTTTCTGCACTCTAAGCTGAATGTATCTACAGGCACACTGGTAAACGAGCTTTTTGGGGATACCAGCGAACTACCGGACCCTATACGCCAGCATTATGTAAAGGCCTTAGGAAATCCCGAGCAGGAAGTACGCTCATTAGCGTGTGCCCGCGAACTGGTTGGCGTAAGCAGGTGGTACGAAGAACTCTGGCAGAAACGGAAGAATATACAGGACACGCCTACCCTCATACTCTGGGGCGAGCGCGATAAACTTGTCAAGATACGTGCTCTCCAGAAATGGAAACGCTTCTTCCATGAGTGTTATGTGATTCCGTTTGAGGACAGCGGGCACTTCCTGCAAGAGGAAAACGCCGATGAGCTGGCGAACTATGTCAGTAATTTTGTAAAAGAAGGGCAGCGGAAACGCGAATCTGTCTGCCAGCCATAAAACTATAGATTCTGCTATGAAACCAGACAAGCCACTTAAGGAAGCAATTTTGCGAGCCCCTGAAGCAACTGATGAACATAAACAGTCTCAGCAAGAGCAACTCTATCATCTGGGAGAACAGCAGGC
>DATBUF010000143.1:0-4988 GCA_036516435.1 Pontibacter sp. | reverse complement strand
TGGGAAGTAAGTAGGTCGCTGCCTGCTATAGTTGTGTTCGGAGCTTAGAAAAACACCCCAGCGCTTGTGAAAATGCTGGGGTGCTGTTCCATGCCTGAATGTACCTTATCAGGTCAGTTTGTGTTATGGTGCCGGTGTTAGTTTCCAGAGTTCCCCGTTTTGCTGGTCGGTTATCACATACAAGGCTCCGTCTGGCCCCTGGCGCACGTCGCGTATGCGCTGGTCACGATCTTTGAGCAGGTGTTCTTCACCGGTTACGCGGCCGTTTTCGAGCTGCAGGCGCACCAGCACCTTATCTTTCATGCCGCCTACAAACAAGTTGCCCTGCCACTCCGGAAACAGGCTGCCATTATAAAACTGTGCACCTGAGGGGGCAATTACAGGGTCCCAGTAATACACAGGGTCTGTGTAGCCTTCACGTGTAGTAACGGCATCCGGTACGGGCCTGCCCGAATATTCTTCACCAAAGGTTACTAAAGGCCAGCCATAGTTCCGGCCTTTTTCAATCAGGTTCAGTTCGTCGCCTCCCTGCGGTCCCATTTCCACCACCCAGAGCTTGCCCTGGCTGTCAAACGCGGCTGCCTGCACGTTGCGGTGGCCTACGCTCCAGATCTCGGGTAGTGCATCCTGCTGGTTCAGGAAGGGGTTATCAGGTGCAGGTTTCCCGTCGGGCGTAATGCGGATGACCTTGCCCATGTGGCTGTTCAGGTGTTGTGCCTGTGGTCGTATTTTAAGGTCTGAGCGCTCGCCCAGGGTAACATACAGCATGCCATCGGGCCCAAAGGCCAGGCGGGAGCCATAGTGCATGGTGCCCTCAAAGGTAGGTTGTGCCTGAAAAATGACCTTTACCTGTTCCAGCCGGCTTTGGTCCGGGGAGAGCACGCCTTTGGCTACACTCGTAGCATTGCCGTTGGTGCGGGGTTCAGCAAAACTCCAGTATACGGTACGGTCTATCGCAAAATTCGGGCTCAGCGCTATATCCAGCAGGCCACCCTGCCCGCGGGCATCCACAGCAGGCAGGCCCGTAATGGGCTTTCCTACCTCGCCCGAGGCTGACACAATGCGCAGGCGGCCCGGCTTTTCAGTGATCAGCAGGTCTCCGTCAGGTAAGGGTTCTACTGCCCAGGGCTTCTCCAGTCCGGTAGCCAGAACGGTTACGTTAGGAGCCTTTTCGGTACTAATTGCGCAGGCACGGGTCTGGCCGGCAAAAGTGGGTTGCTGTTCCGGCACGTTGGGCTTACGCGTTTCCAGCGGAGTGCAGTTTTGCGGGGCAGCGGGTGTTGCAGTAGCAGCGGGTGTTGCAGTAGTTGTGGTGGTAGCAGTTGCCTGCTCCTGGGTGTGCTGGTTGTGGGGGCTGGTTTTCTGGTTGCAGGCTGTAGCGGTCAGTGCAACTGCCAGTATCCAGGCTGGTAGTAGATGCTGTTTTTCCATAGTTTGCGGGTAGTTTTATGCTGTTATTTACTTATTAGACAGCCACAATGTTCGGAACAGGGGGTAGAGGAGGGCCTGACAGGTGGCTAAGGTAAACTATAGCACAGGCCAGAACTGACTTTTCCTCTGACATATTAAAAATATCTGCTTATTTTTGAAGGCTAAAGAGTACCCCATGATTCTATTACAGAACAGTATTGTTACCCTACACTACAATCCTGCGACCGATATACTGGAAGTGCAATATCCTGACCTGCACGGTTTCCTGCTGCCCGAAATAAAGCATACCATCAACCTGATGATGGATGTAATCAGGAACTATGATGTAAAGCGGCTCCTGCTGGACTCTACCAGAACCGTCATATCGGTAACAGAGGAAGAGAGCAGGGATGTGGCTACTTACCTGGCTGCCGGCATTATGACCACGCGCGTAGAAAAGGTGGCACGTGTGCAGTCCGGGAGTAAGAAAGTGGAGGAAACAGCGAGCAATAACATAAGACACATACAACAATCAACTACATTGCCCTTTCAGTTAAGAAACTTTACCGAGTACCACGCCGCAATAGCCTGGCTTGCGTCAGATACTGCAGCACCGCATAACTAACGACTTGCAGTACAGGTGTATACAAAAAGGGAAACGCTATTTGCAGCGTTTCCCTTTTTGTATATAGGCTATTGGTGTTTTATTGCCTGAAGCTTACACCCAGCGCTTGCGTTCGCTAAAGTGGTTGCAGCCAAACATGGCACCTGTGATCATTTCAAACTGCTTTGGCTTTTTTTCATCTATCCCCTCATGCACCAGCGGGAGCACATATTCAGGATCTAATGCATGGCGTCCGGTCAGTTCGTCGCATACTCCGAAATCCTTGCTTTGTAACTGCACTTTGCCGGGATCCTGCTCCCAGTGTGTGCAGTGGTTACATGTAGCTTCCATAATTATTCAGGTTAAGTAAAACGTTCGTTTATATCATACCTATACTGGCAGCAGCTATAGCCAGGTTGCAAAAACGACTGGTACAGGCCTAATTTAGAATCGTCCTAAACTCTGCTGTTCAGTAGTTTACTTCATTGGTTTGCCTGCAAATGGTACCTTAACAGGAATAACGAAAAAAGCACCTCCTGCTACCAGAAGATGCTTTTCTTTGAATGGGCGTAATGCGCTGCTCTATTTGGCAAGTCCCTGAAGATACTCCCGCACCTCTTTGGTGTCGTAGTCAGCCATACCTTCCTGTTTGGCCACTATTTGTCCTTGCGGATCGATGATGAACGTGGTCGGGATAGCAGTGGAGTAGAACTCCTCCGGAAACTGGCTTGCCGGCATGTATACCGGGAAAGTGTATCCCTTTTTGCCGATAAACTTCTTTACTTTCTCCATGCCACCTTCATCAACCGAGAGCATAACGAAGGCAATTTTATCGGAGCCTATCTTCTCGTATAGTTTCTGAATGTTGGGCATTTCGGCAATGCAGGGCGGGCACCAGGTAGCCCATATGTTCAGAAACACCACTTTGCCCTTCAGGCTCTCGAAGTTTACCTGCGTGCCATCCAGGCTTACCATCTTAAAGCCAGTACCTGCCATGCGGGAGCCGGCTGAGGCCGCTGCCGTTTCCACCGCATGCGGATCCGGGTTCTGCAAAGACTCCGGCACCTCTGCATTTTTGATTCCGGTGGTAAGTAACAGGCGTTGTACCTGCCCGATAGCCTCGGTGTGCAGGCCGGTCAGGTATAATACTCCGAAAACGGCCAGCATGACAGCCCAGCCAGGTATATCTTTAATCGAAAATTTCTTCTTATTCATGGTTATTTTTTAAATCAGGTCTTAACAAAAATCAACTAAACAGCACAAGCTGGTCATGCTATAGTTTGCTGCAAAAGCAGTAAGCAACCGTGTTATTGCCCGGGGTGTTCATAACCTGCCCGTACAAGGCTGCCAGGTAGAGATTGTGTTAAGACAACCGGGGCGGTTCAGGGTCGCGCTCCAGGTCAGGGGAGAGGTGGCTGCGGATATAGGCCCCCACCGCACCCTGGTTAACGGGGAAAATTAAAGTAGAAACAGGCTGCAGCACATGCAGGATAGCATAGGTCTGCTGGTTGCAATCGGGAGTTATTCCTGCCGGGGAGCCTTTGCGTTCGGTGTGCGTCTGGTGCTTCAGGCACTTTCTGGCGCAGTTCTTTTTACCTATACTTTTACCGGAACTGCACGACTGTCGCAGGGCATGCTGCTGCAAAACGTCATGTAGGTTCGTGTTCTTCGGGAGCGTGAAGAGCAGGAACAGGGAGCTCAGAAAAAGCAACAGGTATGCTTTCATGTTTAATTGTAATACAGTAAGCCTCATACCGGCGCAGCCGTTGATTGCTGTATTTGAAATATAAAGTTACTGAAACGGGTGTTGTAACACAAATATATACTTACTCCCTGTGGTTCACTGTTATTAGCAAACTTTAACCTATAGGCAGGGAATTGCGCAGAGATGCTGTTTTTACCTTTAAATACTACGCAACAGAAGCAATTTTAGCTTATTTTGGCAGTTTTATTACGCACTACAACTATAAATAAACGCACAATGCAGTCCTTATTAGCAGATGGTATGCACGGGTCTATCTTCATTTTCCTGAAGCGATTCGTGGAGAGGGAAAGTGACTATAGTACCTGGATCAGAATACTGGAAGATGAAAAAATAGACCGGGTGGCAGCGCCTTATCAGATGAACGAGGTATATCCAGTATCTGAACTGTACACCATTATGTCGGCTGCGGCACGCCTGCAGGGTATTCCGGATCCAGAGTTCCAGGAGCGGTTCGGCAATTTCCTAGTGCCAGACCTGTTGCTGGTCTTCAAACGCTTTGTAAATCCTGATTGGAGAACCTATGACATGCTGCAGTACATCGGCTCGCATATGCATGGAGGTATCAAGAAGGAAAACGACCAGACAAACCCGCCCCCACTGCATGTATCCAAAGTAGGCAGAAACCTGCTGATTATAGATTACCACTCGAAGCGCAGAATGGCTGGCTTTGCTGTAGGCATCATAAAAGGACTTGCCAAATACTTTAACGAAGCCGATAAGGTAAGTGTAATGCCTGTAACCGACCTGCAGGCCGAACGGGTGCAGATCAGAGTGCAGTTTGCGTAGCACCAGGCAAAGCTGCCGGAGAGCAGGTTACCGCCTAGTGTGGTAACCTGTCTTTCAGCAGACCATAACTATAAGTACCTGCCACTGCCCCGAAAATAGCTACCAGAAATGGCCAGAACCCGTGCCCCAGGTTCACGAACAAAGGACCAGGACAGGCGCCGGTCAGCGCCCAGCCCAACCCGAAGATGATGCCCCCGAGCAGGTAACGCGGTACAGATTTCTCCTTCGGCGTAAAAACAATCGGGTTCCCCTGGTAGTCGCGCAGGTTGTATTTCTTGATGGTGTAGGTAACAATGGCTCCCAGCACCACTGCCGTGCCAATGATGCCGTACATGTGAAACGACTGGAAGCGGAACATCTCCTGGATGCGGTACCAGGAAATAGCCTCTGATTTGCTCATGACAATGCCGAACAAGATGCCTG
>DATBUF010000142.1:0-1975 GCA_036516435.1 Pontibacter sp. | reverse complement strand
CTGGGAGCTCTACTTACCCTCTGTTTTATAGTTAGCTTTGGTGCCCTCACGGCCGGGAGGCCCCGTCCTTGGGCATCGCGCTGCTGCCTTCTTGCTATCCTCCTGCGTCGGATTGCCTGCGGCACCGCAATAAGTCAAAGGCGCTCAACCCAAAGACTGAGATCTTTCGCATAGCTATAGTTTAACTATAGTTGATCTGCTAAGCTTCGATATTTCTCGTGGTAGTAGATCTGTAGGGACAGGTCGCGACCTGTCCGCTCCTGGTCTGGAACTATAGCACGATAGCTGCCACTATAGCAAAGGCTATAGTTTATTGCTGGCGCGGGTTTGCAACCCGTGTCTAACTATGATGTTGAGTTTGTAACTCAACTGGACCACAGGGCCAAACTATAGCTGGCTAAAGTAGAAGGCTGTAACTATAGAACTATACCTTTGACTATAGCTACAGTATAATCCTGAAAATCTGTTTAATCTCTCTAATCACTGGTCCAGACAACTATAGCTCTACTCTCTTTCTGCTATACCTAAGTCAATCAACCTGTCTCATGCACGCAAAACTTAGGTACCTACTCCACAAAAAGTACCAGGCCTTTCAGGTATTCGCCTTCGGGGTGGAAAATGGAAATAGGGTGGTCGGCGGGCTGGGAGAGGTGGTGCATTACTTTGATCGTGCGGCCAGCCTCTATGGCGGCAGCCATTACTGTGCTGTCGAACAGGTATTTATCTACAACCTGGGAACAGGAGAAGGTAAACAGAATACCTCCCGGCTTAATCTTTTTCATCGCCTCCGCATTCAGGCGCTTATAGCCCATCAACGCATTGTGGCGTACCTTCTGGCTCTTGGCAAAGGCAGGAGGATCCAGCACGATTACGTCATACAGGTTTTCCTTTCCTTTCAGAAAATCAAAGGTATCAACAGCAAAGGCTTGGTGAAGCTCTGGTGCATTGCTGAGCTCGCCATTTCTTATAGTTAGCTCAATCGCCTTTTTCGACACATCAACGGAGTGTACCTCTTTAGCCCCTGCATTAAGCGCATAAACCGAAAAGCCTCCGGTATAGCAGAAGGTATTCAGCACCGATTTGCCTTTTACATAACGGGCCAGTAAATCGCGGTTTTCGCGCTGATCTATAAAGAAGCCGGTTTTCTGTCCGCTTTCCCAGTCGATAAAGAATTTATTACCGTTTTCGGTTACTACAACGCCGCCTTCCGACTTACCAAACAGGTAGCCGTTTACCGCATCCGGCACCGACTTCTGCGGCAGCGACTCAGCACTTTTATCGTACACAGCACGTAATTTTGAACCGTAAATCTCCTGCAGGGCCTGGCTCACGTATTCCCGCACATTGTACATGCCCAGCGTGTGGGTTTGCACCACAGCAGTATCCTTGTACATATCTACAATAAGGCCAGGCACACCATCGCCTTCGGCATACACCAGGCGGTACACATCCGTTGCCGGATCATCTACAAGTCCCAGGCGCTTGCGGTAATCATAAGCCTGCTGCACCTTGCTCTTCCAGAAATCATAGTCTGCCAGTGTCTGCTCAAATGAAAAAATGCGCACAGCTATGGAGCCCAGCGCATAGTGGCCCATGCCGAGAAATTCGTGTTTGCTGGAGTATACTTCTACAATTTCACCTTCTGCCGGCTCGCCGTCGGCTTTGCGAATGGCACCCGAAAAAACCCAGGGGTGTAAGCGCTTCAGAGAGTTTTCTTTGCCCGGAGCTAAGTATAGTTTTATGAAAGACATGCTATTGACTGATCGTTAGGTACTGATTACCTGCACTTGTTAGTTGAAAAAGTACAAACAACCTGCAAAAGTAAATAATTCAGTATTCAGAATAACGATCAGGAACTAACAATCTAAAATAAAATATTTCAGGGCGGTTAACTGTTGGTAAAGCTTCTGTACCGGCAGGCCTACCACGTTAAAGTAGGAGCCTTCTATACGTTCGATCCCGATCTTGCCGATCC
>DATBUF010000141.1:0-11156 GCA_036516435.1 Pontibacter sp. | reverse complement strand
GAGTGTAGTAGATATTCCGGCAAGTTTTGCAGCCGGTATCAGCATTGATAATGGCTCTAACCTGACTTTTGCTGCCGATTACCAGATGCAGAAATGGTCGGATTTCAGGAACTTTGAGCGGGAGCAGGAGCTGGCAGACAGCTACCGGGCCAGTGTAGGAGCCGAATATACACCGAACCCTAACTCGGTAGGCAATTACTTTGAGCGCGTAACTTACCGTGCCGGCTTATACTATGGCAACCTGCCATACGAAATAAACGATCAGCAGCTGAAAGATAAAGGCATAACAGTTGGTGCTACCCTGCCGCTCGGCCGCTCCAGCATTTACGATCTTTACCAGCTGAATACGGCTTTTGGTTATGGCGTACGCGGTACTACCGATCAGAACCTGGTGCAGGAGAAATACTTCCAGTTTAACGTAGGTGTAACTATAAACAGCCGCTGGTTCATCAAACGCAGAATAGACTAAGCCCTTCCGGGGAATACGTAAAGCATAAAGGCCGTTGTAAAGCGGCCTTTCTTGTGTTATAAGCTGCTGTGGAACATGCTTCCCAGATTTGCACAAAATTTGCTACCTTCACAAAAACCATAGTTTCGGAGATGAAGATAAAAGGGTGGATATATTGCTTGCTGCTGGCTGCAACTATAGCAAGTGCAGGCTGCCAGCAGGAACTGAAAGATCCGGATAAAGAAGTAAAGTATACCGGGCCGCTGATAGAGAACAAAGATGTATTTACCTTGTACAGCGACTCTGCCAAACTGATGATCCGCCTGAAAGCGCCGGTGCAGCAGGAGTTTGAGGCTGGGGATGGGGTTTTTCCGAAGGGCTTCTTTGTAGAATTTATGCAGCAGCCGGGCACCGTAACCTCTACCATGCGTGCCAACTATGGCAGGCAGGATAAGCGCACCGAAATATATACTGCCAGAGGCGATGTGCAGGTACACAATATAGTGAAAGAAGAAAAGCTGGAAACAGAAGAACTGTACTGGGACAGGCGCCAGCGCAAGATCTACACAGATAAGTTTGTGAAAATAACGACTCCTACCCGTGTTATAACAGGGCAGGGCCTGCGCTCCGACCAGAGTTTCGAGAATTATACCATCCAGAAAATTACAGGCGTATTCGACCTGGAAGAGTAATGAACCAAAAGCTTATAAATACCATTTTACTATCATTGGCTTTTGTGGCCATGGTTATCGGCATCGACAGAAGCGTAGAAGAACGGGATATTGCCGGTAACTACTGGATCTTTATGATCTCGCTGGTGCTGCTGATACTATACAGGCATCGCAAAAAGAAAAATCAGGCGTAGTGCGTGTGGTCTCTTATGATGATAGAACCCAATCAGATTATATTACTCCTTTCAGGCCTGCTGCTTTCTGCCTTTTTTTCAGGCATTGAGATTGCATTCATGTCGGCCAATAAGCTGCAGATTGAATTAAGTGAAAAAAACGGAGTTTTGTCGGGGCGTGTATTGTGGCACCTGCTGCAGCATCCGGCACGGCTCATGGGTACTGCGCTGATCGGCAATACCCTGGCACTGGTACTGTATGGATTTGCCATTGCAGGGGTACTCCACAACCTGCTTTCCTCCGTCTTCCCGGAACAGTTGCAATACACGTTGCTGATATTGCTTATACAGGTGGCAGTGGCATCGGTTGTGGTGCTGCTCACCGCAGAGTTCCTGCCGCGCAGCCTCTTCGTCATTAACCCGAACCGGATGCTGAAGGTACTGGCACTGCCTGTACTGCTATGCTACTACCTGCTTTACCCGGTTGTTTTTGCTATAGTTAGCTTGAGTAAAGTAGTGGCAGAACGGCTGCTGAAGATAGAATTTCCCGAACACAGGCCGGTATTCGGGTTTACAGACCTGAATGCCTATATCAAAAGTCGCCTGTACCACCCCGCCAAAGAGGATGCGCCGGAAGTAGACCCGGAGATTTTCCATAATGTGCTCGAGTTTAAAACTATAAAAGTGCGGGAGTGCATGGTGCCCCGCACCGAAGTAGAGGCTGTGGAGGTGGATGATGCCGTAGAAACACTGCGCCAGAAATTTACCGAAACAGGGCACTCCAAAATACTGGTATACCGAGAGAATATCGACAACATCATCGGGTACTGTCACCAGCTGGACATGTTTAAGCAACCGCAGCACATTTCCGACATCCTCTCAACTGTAAGCCTGGTACCGGAAAGCATGCTGGCCAGTGAGCTGTTTGTGCGCTTTGTGGCAGAGCGGCGGAGCATAGCCGTAGTGCTCGATGAGTTTGGAGGAACTGCCGGTATCATTACGGTGGAAGACGTGATAGAAGAAATTTTCGGGGAGATTGAGGATGAGTACGACACAGACGATACCCTGCTGGAGCAAGCTGCTCCGGAGAAAGGGATTTACATGCTGAGTGCCCGCCTGGAAGTAGACTACCTGAACGATAAATACGGACTAGACCTGCCCGAAGGTGACTATGAGACACTGGGTGGTTTTATCTTCTCGGAGGTAGGCGAAATACCTTCTCCGGGCGATGTAGTGGAGTGTGCGCCATTCCAGATCACAATTCTTACCATGGATGATAACCGCATCAACACTGTAAGGCTGGTAAAAACATCAGAGTATCAGGCAGAACCGGAACATTAAACAGAATTGCATAAAATTTTGAATTTTAGCGCGATTAACCTTATTTTGCACAATCCTTTTTATAAGTTAAACAGATAATGGCATTAATTAACAAGATTAGAGAGAAGTCTGGTTGGGCGGTAGGCGCCATTGCCATTGGGCTTGGCATATTTGTAGTAGGCGGCGACCTGCTGGGGCCAAACTCAAGGCTTCTTGGAAACGACGCCAACCAGATTGGTGAAATAGCTGGTAAAAAAATTGAGTACCAGGAGTTTGATGCAATACTGCAGCAAATGAAAGCCAATTATGAAAACCAGACGGGCAGAGCTGCTAACGAAGGCGAACTGGCCATGATGCGTGAGCAAGCCTGGAACCAGCTGATCTTTAAAATTGCCTTAGAGAAAGAATACGAGCGCCTGGGCATCGAAGTATCGGAAGAAGAATTGTTTGACATGGTGCAGGGTAACAACATACACCCGGCTGTGCGTCAGGCATTCACGAACCCGCAAACAGGTGAGTTCGACAGGGCACAGGTAGTACAATACCTGCAGAACATGTCGCCTGAAGACAGACCAATGTGGACCAACTTTGAAGCGAGTCTTGTTTCTGACAGAGTACGCGCAAAATACTCCACTTTGCTGAACAAGTCTGTTTACGTAACTACAGCAGAAGCTAAAAACTTCTTTAACGCCCAGAACACGACTGCTTCTGTAAAAGTGTTGTATGTGCCATATTTTACGGTATCAGACTCAACTATAGCTGTAACGGATGCGCAACTGAAAGAATTTTATGAGCGCAACAAAGAGCAATACAAGGTTGAAGAAGGCCGCAGCATTGAGTACGTAACAATACCTGTAAGTGCTTCGGAAGAAGATAACAAGTCGTACCAGGAAGAGATGGCTGCAACGGCACAGCAGTTTGCTACTGCAACTAACGATTCTGCTTTTGTAAATGCCAATTCAGACCTGCCTTATAACGGCACTTACCTGACAAAAGGCGAGCTTCCGGAAGAGCTGCTTAACGTTCCGCTGGAGAAAGGCAAAGTATACGGCCCTTATACTACAGAAGAGTCGTATGCCCTGTACAAAGTAGTGGACATCAAGAACGACGATAAGAGTGCAGCTAAAGCCAGCCACATCCTTATAAAGCCAGCCAGCGATACGCCGGAAGCCAAAGCGGAAGCAAAGGCAAAAGCTACTGACGTATTAAACCAGATCAAGAACGGTGCTGACTTTGCACAAATGGCTGTGCAGCATGGCATGGACCCGACAGCCTCCAGAGGTGGAGAGCTAGGCTGGTTCCAGTCTGGCCAGATGGTGCCGGAGTTCGAGAAGCCAGTATTTGCTGCCTCTTCAGCAGGGCTGCTGCCTAACCTGGTAGAGACCGAGTATGGTTACCACATCGTAAAAGTTACGGAGCCTAAGACAAACCGTACCTATAAAATTGCGGCAGTACAGCGCTCTATCGAGCCAAGCGAAACTACACGCGACGCAGCTTATGCCATAGCAGATGAGATTTCCGGCACAAGCGATAACCTGGAAGGGTTCCGTGCAAACATAGCCAAGAACAAAGAGCTGGTGAAGCAGGATGTAAAGGAAATCGGCAAGAACAATATTGTTGCTGGTAACCTGACAAATGCCCGTGAACTGGTACGCTGGACGTATGCTAAAGACACAGAGGTAGGCGATATATCACCTGTGTTTGAAATAGAAGACCAGTACGTGGTAGCTGTACTCACCGGCAAGCACGATAAAGGCTATGCTAAAATAGAGGACATCAAAGATGAACTGACCGCAGCTGTTCGTAACGAGCTGAAAGGAAAGCAGATCATAGAGAAACTACAGAAAACCAAAGGTAGCATCGACCAGATGGCAGCAGCCTATGGCCCGGATGCGATGGTGAAAACTGCAGAGGAAGTAACGTTTGCAGCGGGTACTATACCTGGTATCGGCCTGGAGCCGGTAGCGGTAGGTAAGGCCTTCGCTCTGAAGCCAGGTGCCCGTACAGCGCCTTTCGAGGGCAACGGTGGTGTAATTGTAGTAGAGCTTGCTGCGCTTAACAAAGCACCGGAAGTATCAGACCTCTCTGGCGTAAAACATCAGTTAGTAAACATGCGCGGCGGCAATGTTGAAAGCAAAGCGTTTGATGCTATCAAAGAAAAGTCGAACATCAAGGATAACCGGGTTAAATTCTTCTAACCCCAGGCTATTGCTTATACAGAGAGCCACTCCAGACGGAGTGGCTCTTTTTGCTTACTACAGTTTACAAGATCAGATAATAGCCCTGCTGCAGATAAGTTCTTAACTTAGAGTATCATGTTCCGTGAAATTCTCGTTGTAAGTACATCCATGGCTCTATTCAGAAAAACATACCTGTTGGTGACGCTCCTGCTGGTGCTTGCCACAACTATAGTGCAGGCCCAAACACAGGATCTGGAGCTGGCGCGGGAATATTTCAGGAAGGGAGAATATCAGAAAGCCGAGGCCCTCTACGAAAAGCTGGTTGATGACAAGCGCCTGTTCCCGGTAGTTTACCCTGACTACCTAAAGACCCTGCTGGCCCTCCGCAACTATAAGGAAGCCGAAAAGCTGGTAAAACGAACTATAAAACAGAACCCGGGCAACTATAACTTTGAGGTAGACTTAGGCTTGGTATACCAGGCAGCAGGTGATAAAACAGCAGCGGAGAAACACTTTAACAGGATCATACAGCAGGCCACCGCTGAAAATGCCATAGCAGTTGCAAGTGCCTTCATCCAGAATGATCTCTTTGATCAGGCAGAAAAAACCTACCTGCGGGGGCGTGAACTGAGCAAGAACCCCCTGGAACATAACCGGCCGTTAATAGCACTCTACACTTACCGCCAGAAAAACGAAGCACTGATACCAGAGGTGCTGAACCTGCTGCAGGAGAACGAGAGCGAAGTAGGTTATGTGCAGAACATGCTCCAGAACAGCCTGCGCGACGAGAAAGCGCTAGATGCGCTGGAAAAAGAGCTGATTATGCGTGTGCAGCAATACCCTGATAAGCTCTCTTATAATGAGCTGCTGGTATGGCTGTATGTGCAGCGGCTGGATTTTTATAGTGCCCTGTTGCAGGCTCGCGCTGTAGATAAGCGTACCCGCAGCGGAGGCGCAAGGGTAATGGAGTTAGGAGCGATCAGCGCTAAAAACAAAGACTATAAAAGTGCCATCGAAGCCTACGAGTACATCGTAAGTGAGTACCCGGAAGGACCGTACTACCTGGTTGCCCGGCAGCGCCTGATTAATGCGCGCGAAGAGCAGGTGCAGAATACATTTCCGGTAGATAAAGAAAAAATAACTGCCCTGATTGCAGACTACAATGCCCTCTTGGCAGAAGTAGGAAAGAGTGCGGCAACGGTAGAAGTACTGCAGCACATGGCTAACCTCTATGCCTTTTACCTGGACGATAAAGAGAAAGCCATTGCCTTGCTGCAGGAGGCCATTGCGATGCCGCGCGCAAATGGCAATGTAGTAGCAGACAGCAAACTTACCCTGGGTGATATTTACCTGCTGAAAGGAGAGCCTTGGGAGTCCACATTGCTATACTCGCAGGTAGAGAAATCGCATAAGGATACCCCGATTGGGTACGAGGCTAAGCTCCGGAGTGCACGTCTGAATTACTTCAAGGGAGATTTTGAACTGGCCCAAGCTCACCTGGATATCCTGAAGCTGGCCACCAGTCGCGAAATAGCAAACGATGCCATGGACCTAAGCCTGCTGATAACGGACAACACCGGCCTGGATACTTCCACTACAGCCATGGAAGAATACGCAGCCATCGAACTGCTCGTGTTCCAGAATAAACTGCAGCAGGCACTCCGTAGTTTAGATGCGATGCTCCAGAAGTACCCCGGCCATAGTTTAACAGACGAAATCTACTTTCAGAAAGCCGGTATACAGGAGCGCATGGGCGATTTTGCGGGCGCTGTCGCCAGCCTGGAGAAAATAGTAAGTAGTCCGCAGTACGACATCCTGAGTGATGACGCCTTGTTTAAGATGGCCTTTATCTACGAGGAAAACCTGAAGGACCCTGCTAAAGCACAGCAGCTCTACAATGACCTGCTCGTGAAGCACCAAGGCAGCATTTTTGTAGCCGAGGCCCGTAAGCGCTTCCGGAATCTGCGTGGTGATGCCGTAAACTGATTCCTGTTCCACTCTGAAGAGGGGCTTTTCGACTATTGTTTCTCCATTTGTCATCATGGACGGATCTTGTGTGATTAGAGGTCTGGCATTGACTAAAACCCACCCCTAGCCCCTCCCGAGAAGGGAATTTCTGCCATTACTATAGTTGAGTGGTATAGTTTTATAGTTACAACCTCTTACAGTAGCCAGCTATAGTTTGGCCCTGTGGCCCAGTCGGATTGCAAATCCGACACCATAGAAGGACACGGGTTGCAAACCCGCGCCAGCAGCCTTTGGTTATAGTTGCAGCTATCGTGCTATAGTTCCAGACCAAGAGCGGACAGGTTTACCTGTCCCTACGGAACTACAACCACGAGAAAGAGACGAAGCTTAGCAGAACAAACTATAGTTAGACTATAGCTATGGGAAAGATCACAGTCTTTGGGTTGAGCGCCTTTGACTTGTTGCGGTGCCGCAGGCAATCCGAGGCAGGAGGATAGCAAGAAGGCAGCAGCGCGATGCCCAAAGACGGGGCCGCTCGGCCCGAGAGAGCCAAGTAAACTATAAAACAAAGGGCAAGTAAAGCTCCCAGGAATACAAGAGACTATGCTACAACAGCTTGGTTCAAAGTAGCAAGTGAAGTCGGCTATAGAACTATAGCTCAAAGCCAACAACGGCAACTATAGATCAAAGCACAAAGACTATAGAAATCTTACTCCAGAGACAAGAACAAGCCTCTAACTAATAACAGCGAGCAGGCAAAATGCTAACTGAAGAAGAGAAACAGGACAAGAATAAACAGAAAGAAAAACCCGTACATAACAAGGTCAAGAGAGTAGTCTTTATACTTATAGTACAGATCTCTGAATCGTTTCATGATGTTAACTGTTGTAAAGGTGCAAAAGTACGAAATTTGATGTGAAGAAATACGGACAGCGGGCAGGCAGCCATCCGAAACCTATGTAAATTAATTACCTTTGCACCTGAACGATAGCGAAGCTGAGAAGCATTATGGAGAAAAGGTGGGTATATAAGCAGGAAGTAGCCAAAGAAGTTGTAAGTAACCTTGCCGAGAGCCTGAAGGTTAGTCCAACGCTAGCCAATATATTATGCCAGCGCGGTGTTTGCACATTTGACGAAGCCCGCTCTTATTTCCGTCCCACACTCTCAGAACTGCACGACCCCTTCCTGATGAAGGACATGCATCACGCTGTGGCCCGCCTGACTGAGGCCTTGCACCATTCCGAAAAGATCATGGTGTATGGCGACTACGATGTGGATGGTACCACATCTGTAGCGCTGATGTACGGCTTCCTGCGCAATTTCACGCATCAGATTGAATTCTACATTCCCGACAGGTACAAAGAAGGATATGGCGTATCTACGCAGGGCATAGACTATGCTGCAGCAAATGGCTTTGGGCTTATCATCAGCCTTGACTGTGGAATAAAGTCAGCAGATAAGGTCGCCTATGCTGCAAGCAAGGGCATAGACTTCATCATTTGTGACCACCACCTGCCCGACGAAGACATACCACAGGCTGTGGCCGTGCTCGACCCTAAACAAGCCGATTGTGCTTATCCTTATAAAGAGCTCTCGGGCTGCGGGGTTGGATTCAAGTTGCTTCAGGCATTCTGTATACAAAACAGCATCGAACTAGAGAAGCTCTTCAATTTTCTGGACCTGGTAGTAGTGAGTATAGCAGCGGATATAGTACCTATCACCGGGGAGAACCGGATACTGGCCTACTATGGCCTGCAACTGCTGAATGGGCCACAACCCATGCGCCCCGGCCTTGATGCTTTAAAAGAGCTGGCTGGTATAACCGGAGAGATGGATATTACGAGTATTGTATTTGGCTTCTCGCCGCGCATTAACGCTGCCGGCCGTATGGGCGATGCAAAGAACTCAGTACGGATGCTATTGGCCCAGACCAAGGACGAGGCTTTCCGGATGGCCGATATCATCAACGAGTCCAACAAAGAGCGCCGCAGCAAAGACAGTAACATTACCAAAGAAGCCCTGCAGATGATCGAGGAAGATGATTTTCTGCGAACGGCCAATTCTACAGTCCTGTATAAAGAAAGCTGGCACAAAGGCGTGATTGGGATTGTAGCATCGCGGTGCATCGAAAAGTATTACAGGCCAACCATCATCCTGACTCACTCCAACGGCATGGCCTCCGGGTCAGCCCGTTCGGTGCATGGGTTTGATGTGCACAGCGCCATCGAAAGTTGCTCGGATTTATTGGAACAGTATGGCGGACACATGTATGCTGCCGGCTTAACGCTGCCTATCGAGAATATTCCTGCCTTCCGGGAACGGTTTGAGCAGTTTGTGGCTAATGCCATCACAGAAGAGCAGAAGTGCCCGCAAATCGAAATAGATGCCAAGATCAGCCTGAGCCAGATCACAAAGAACTTCTTTGGAATTGTAAAGCAGATGGAGCCGTTTGGGCCAGGCAACATGCGTCCTGTATTTGTATCAGAGTGTGTTTACGATACGGGCAATCTGCGCGTGGTAGGCGACTCTCACCTGAAGCTGCGTCTTACCCAGGATGGTTATACCGCTTTTGATGCGATTGCTTTCGGGTTTAGTGAGTATTACCACCGCATCTCCAAAGGTATTCCGTTTGATGTGTGCTACACTATAGAAGAGAACCATTACAGGGGCAATGTAACCACACAGCTCTCAATTAAAGACATCCGGATAAAATAAAAAGCAGCCTGTACATAGTGTGAGGCTGCTTCCGGTAAGTAAAACTTTCTAATCTATAACTAGGGTTGCGGGTAAGTGTGTCGAAGCTGTTGTAAAGGGCTTGGCTGCTCATGAGCTGTTGCCAGTTCAGGCAGGCAAAGCTCTGTAAGTTTATCCAGGTCGCCTGCAAAAAAGTTAATATCCACAGCCGAGTTGATGCCTGCCACAGACCCGCTATCGGTGTACTGCCAGAACATCCAGCTATCAGTATGGTGTACTTCAGGCTTTACCGGACTATAGCGCGCAATCCAGAAATGATACTCAGAGAAATGCCCCTTTAACCAGCGGCGGTAGTAGTTTTGCCCTGTATAGATAATCGGTCTTACGCCATAGTATTTTGTTACAGCCTCCAGCCAGGTCTTAATATTAGCACGCAGCTCCTCACCACTCATACCCGGAGCAGCAACCTCCACGTCCAGCACTGGTGGCAGGTCGCCGGGAGCAAGGGTAACAGTGCTGGTAAATAACTTTATCTGGTCCTCAACAGGTGCCTCGGGCTTAAAAAAGTGGTAAGCACCACGCTTAATGCCATAGCGCTTTGTTTCTTCCCAGTTGCGGGCAAAAAATGGGTCCAGCCTGAAATCGCCCTGCGTGGCTTTTACAAATGCGAACGTAACACCGGATTCCTTTACCTGCATCCAGTCAACTTCTTTCTGCCACCGCGATACATCGATCCCCTTCAGGGTAGTGGCGCTGGCCTTGCTGGCTTCGTTTTCGGTAACAGTAGTAACCGCGTTAGCCGGTACAGCACCGGTGAGCCCTGCCACAGAAGAGTACCAGAACATGCCTGTAAGGGCAAAGGCCTTTGTGAAAGATAGGAGTAAAGAAAGCATCATGTAAAAGTAAATGGCTAAAAGTATTTTAATTTAACTAACTATGATCTGAAATACAAGCTCATGCAGTAACTTTTATATATCTTGTTAATTTTGTTTAATTGCACTAAAGCAGGAGGTGAAGCAGCAGAACACAACAACAGGCATTATAGTTGCACCTTTGCAGTGTGAACTGATAATGCGTAACTTAGCCCAATGATACTTAGAGCAGAACATCTATTTAAAAAGTATAAATCGCGACACGTTGTAAACGACGTGAGTGTAGAGGTAAATCAGGGAGAAATTGTGGGGTTGCTGGGGCCGAACGGTGCCGGTAAAACAACATCCTTCTACATGATTGTGGGATTGGTAAAGCCAAACGCGGGCAAGATATTTCTGGATACCGAGGACATTACGGCCCTGCCTATGTATCAGCGTGCCAAAAGAGGAGTGGGCTACCTGGCTCAGGAAGCCTCGGTTTTCCGGCAACTTACCGTGGAGGAAAACATACAGGCTGTGTTAGAGATGACGAATAAGAGCAAGCAGGAGCAACAGCAGAAAGTGGAGGAGTTGCTGGAGGAGTTCTCTTTAACGCATGTGCGCAAAAACAAGGGGATAGTGTTGAGCGGTGGTGAGCGCCGCCGCACCGAAATAGCCCGTGCTCTGGCCGTAGACCCCAGCTTTGTACTGCTCGATGAGCCTTTTGCCGGTGTAGACCCTATTGCCGTGGAAGAGATTCAGAGTATAGTTGCCAAGCTGAAGAGCAAAAACATCGGTATCTTAATTACAGACCACAACGTAAACGAAACGCTTTCGATCACAGATCGCGC
>DATBUF010000140.1:0-4326 GCA_036516435.1 Pontibacter sp. | reverse complement strand
GTCGTAAAACACAAAGTTGCCGGGTCTGATCTCGTTTACACCAACTATAGTTTCCAGGATGCTGCAGCTGGGCGTATCGCCGATGGAGAGTTGCAGATCCGGGAATTGCCCTTTGTAGCGCTCACGAAGCTGATTTAGTAGTTCCACAGTGGTTTTATGAATAGCCTGGATCGCATCAGCGTCAGTTTGTTTGTACGTATGCCCGTCGTGCGCTAAAAACCCTTGAAACTGCAGTTTATCAGACGCGGCTATAGTTTGCAAGGCGCTTTCTATAGTTTCATATTGGGTGGCTGGAATGCCCGTGCGATGATAACCTGTATCGATCTTGAGCCAGACTGCTACCTGATGCGCTAAGCCCCGCTGCAGCAAGGGCACTACTTCTTCGTTTACAACAATCAAGTGCAGGCGCACACGGCTGGCCAGTTCGTTTATCGTTTCCAGTTCCAGCACATTTACGGGTATGGCCACCATAATGTCGGTCCAGCCGTGACTAGCAAAGTACCGCGCCATCCTCACCGACGAAACCGTGATTGCCTCTACGCCCTCCTGCCTGATCCATTTCCCTACCTGCACCGATTGATGTGTTTTAAAATGCGGCCGCAGCCGTACACCGCTTCGCCTGGCCTTCTCCACCATCATGCGGATATTTCGCTGGCATTTTTCTTTGTCGAGTAGCAGGGTTGGTGTGGTTATGTGCATGGTCTTGATCGTTTAAACTATAGTTGTGAAGGTAACAATTTTTGTAAAGAGCTACTTTTATAGCTCAAATCAGAAACAAGTTATAGGTCAAAACTTATATATTAGCAGCCAGATATCCCTTAGCGGTATTCTTAATACTATTGAAGAACCTGCACACGTAATGCTAAAACCTTTAGGGTAACGTATAAATTATGACTATACGCTGTTTCATACAACATCCTGAGAAAGGTAGTTTACGACCAATTCTAAACCAACTAAATGAAATCTTTACTTCAGTGGACAATCATCATCCCGATACTAGCCTGGGTGCTGTTTTTTTCCGGTCTTATTTACGACAGTAGTTTCTTTCAAATTATTGCAAGTATTCTGCTCATTTTTAGTGTGATGTCGGCAGTACATCATTCCGAAATTATTGCTGAACGCGTAGGAGAACCCTATGGCACCATTATTCTGGCCATTTCGATCACAGTTATCGAGGTTTCCATCATTATATCCCTCATGATGTCGGAGGGGCAGGAAGCTGCTTCACTGGCCAGAGACACAGTTTATTCGGCAACCATGCTCATTCTCAATGGTATAGTTGGCCTCTGCCTGTTAATCGGAAGCCTGAAGCACCACGAACAGAGTTTCTCCAAGCCTTCTGTTACCATTGCCCTGGTTTCGCTGATCTCCATTGTCGTGTTCACGCTTGTATTTCCTACTTTTACCGAGAGCGTTTCGGGATCTTATTATTCAAATCCGCAACTCATTTTTGCTTCCATTGCGTGTTTAGTTATTTATGCCTGCTTTCTGTTCGCTCAGACAAGAAGGCACCGGCAGTATTTTCTTACCGTTGGAGACGATGAGGATGAAACAACAGCAGAGCCCATCCCCATTAGCAACAGGATGTTCCTGACAAGCCTGCTGTTTCTGATTGTTTGTTTAGGAATTGTGGTACTGTTGGCTAAAACACTTTCTCCTACAATCGAGAGCATCATTGTAAACTATAATCTCCCTAAAACGCTGGTAGGGGTTATTATTGCGGCCATCATCTTACTACCTGAGGGAATCGCCGCCATTATTGCCGCACGAAAGAACAGGCTCCAGACCAGTATAAACCTCTCGCTTGGCTCTGCACTGGCAAGTATAGGTTTAACCATCCCGAGTGTGGCTATGGTTTGCATCATTTACGATATGCGGATCATTTTAGGCCTCGACATCAAATCCATTATCCTGCTGGGGCTATCGGTATTTACTGTAATGCTATCGTTAAGCAGCGGCAAAACAAACCTTGTGTACGGGGTAGTGCTTCTCGTAAACCTGTTCGCTTTTATCTTCCTGATGATTTATCCCTGATGGGGTAAGACGACGTTGAGAGTTGAATTGCAGGGCTGGTCAGCTGAAGATTAAAGCTTCTTTATAGTTTTAGGAGTTGATCCTTCTTCATGCATTTCGCAGTCAAACTGGATTCATTTCTGTTTGATTGCTACTCAGGCTATAAGTTCTTACGCCAACAACCCCATGCTTCAGGGGCCATTTTGCAGTACAGTCAACTTTCCATGTTCAGAAACCGTTTGAAAATTGCTATCTTCACGGTAAACTAAGTTAAGTTACGATGGGAAACGAAGCTTTAAAACTAGAATTAATTGAGTGGCTGGCTCAGTTGGAAGACGAGGACACTATTCAGTATCTTAAAGTTGTGAAAGACTCTGCTTCTGAGAAAGACTGGTGGCCCAACTTAACACCGGAGCAGCGGGCTGGAATAGAGCGCGGATTACAAGACATTGATCAAGGTAAAATAACATCTCACGAAGACGTTAAGAGGCGCTTTGGTTTATGAGTTATCCGATTTTCTGGTCAGACGAAGCAGTGAAGAACTTAGAGGCTATACTCTCCTATCTCTCCGTGAAGTGGAGCGAAAAGGAGGTAATGAAGTTCAAGTCCCGGTTAGCTGAGCAGTTGACGATTGTCTCAAAATTCCCGACCGTTTTTCCTGCTTCGCCTTCTGTTCCTCGCTTACGAAAAGCTGTTTTAACAAGACAGACCATCATTTTCTACGAGTTTAGAGACCAGCAAATCTTTATCGCTTATCTTTTCGACTCCAGAAAAAACCCAGATAAGATTACCTAAACCTGACAAATATCTCCCCTTCTACTCCCCTATCACTGACATATATCATTTCCTGCGGCGTAGCTTCTCCGGACCTTTGTAGTATAATTTCAGCCCGACATTTGGGCAACTATACTAAACCTGTAAGTTATGACCGCACCAGTAACTACACCAACCGAACTACTTGCCAAATACGATGTGCCATCGCCAAGGTACACCAGTTACCCAACCGTGCCGTTTTGGGACGAAAAACCCCTGACCGAAGCGAGCTGGATGCTGCACGTAAAACAGGCTTTCGATAAAACCAATGATACCGAGGGCATTAGCGTTTACATGCACCTGCCGTTCTGCGAGAAACTATGCACCTACTGCGGCTGCAACAAACGCATCACCAAGAATCACGCTGTTGAAGAACCTTACATTGTTGCCATTTTAAAGGAATGGGACCGCTACCTGCAGATGTTCGGCAGAAAGCCACGCATTACAGAACTGCACCTGGGTGGTGGCACACCTACTTTTTTTGGAGCTGAGAACCTAAAACTGATGCTGGGCAAACTACTGGAAAAGGCCGAACTGGCCCCGGATGCCGCCTTAAGTATAGAAGTACACCCGAATGCCACCAACGCTGAGCAACTACAGGTGCTGTACGATCTGGGCTTCCGGAGACTGAGCGTAGGTATTCAGGATTTCGATATCAGAGTGCAGTTTGTGATTAACCGCATTCAGACGTTCGAGAAAACAAAAGAGATTTTTGATGCGGCCCGTGCTATAGGCTATACATCTATAAACGGCGACATTATTTACGGCCTCCCTATGCAGACTGCCGAAAGTGTACGCCATACCATCGAGAAAGTGAAAGAGCTGCGCCCCGAGCGAATTGCCTTCTATAGTTACGCCCACGTGCCCTGGAAGAGCAAAGCCCAGCGCCGCTACTCCGAAGCCGATCTGCCGGAACCGTCTGTAAAACGTGGCTTATACGAAATGGGACGCGCTATGCTGGAAGAAGCCGGCTACGTAGAGATTGGCCTGGACCACTTTGCCCTGCCAACCGACGAACTGTACCTGGCTGCACAAAGCGGCACCCTGCACCGCAATTTTATGGGCTACACCCCACGCCACACCGAGCTGCTGATTGGCCTGGGCTGCTCCAGTATCTCCGATACCGGCACAGCCTTTATGCAGAACATTAAGGAAGTAGAGCCTTACGAAGCAGCTGTGAACACTGGCATTTTACCAATCCTGAAAGGCCACGAATTAACCGCCGAAGACCGCCTGATCCGTCAGCATATTACGAACCTGATGTGCCAGTTTAAAACAGAGTGGGATGAGGCTGTAGCTCCCTACTTTGCCGATGCCCTTGTTCGGTTGCAGCCGCTGGCAGAAGATGGTTTGGTAGCTTACACGAAAACCCGTATAGAAATTTTACCTGCCGGCCACCCGTTTGTGCGCAACGTCGCCATGTGCCTGGATGCAAGATTATGGGCCCAGCAGCCAACAACACCTGTTTTCAGTAAGTCTGTCTAAAATCAGTAATTAGAG
>DATBUF010000139.1:0-2816 GCA_036516435.1 Pontibacter sp. | reverse complement strand
AACTACATTAAAGCGATCTATAAACTATCCGGTGGTGGTAAGGATGGGGTGAATACAAACGCCATTGCCGAGGTGCTGGAAACCAAGGCTGCCTCAGTAACAGACATGCTGCGGAAGCTCAGCGCCAAAGGCCTGGTAGACTACGTGCGGTACAGAGGGGTTTCGCTGACGGAGACCGGTGAGCGTGTGGCCCTGCAGGTAATCCGAAAGCACAGATTGTGGGAGGTGTTTCTGGTGGAAAAGCTGAAATTTAACTGGGACGAGGTGCACGAAGTAGCCGAAGAACTGGAACACATCAGTTCGGAATTACTGACGCGCCGCCTCGACGAGTTTCTGGGCTACCCGCAGTTTGACCCGCATGGCGACCCGATCCCTTCAGAAGATGGCGAACTGAAGCTGAAGCCACAGCGCCTGCTAGCAGAAATGGAAGTTCAGGATGCTGGCGTAGTGGTAGGCGTAAACGACTCACAACCGTTGTTTCTGCAGTATCTTGATAAGATGGGGATCTTCCTGGGAGCAAAAATTAAAGTACTGGATAAAATACCGTACGATAGTTCCCTGGAAATCAATATCGAAAACAAGAAGAACCTGGTTGTATCCAACGAAGTAGCACGCAACATTTTTCTGTCTGCCTAAGCCTGTTACATGAACTCAAAACTTACCTCTCTCCTGCCCTTGCTCCTGGTTTGCCTGCTTTGCATCAGTTGTGCGCAAACTATAGACAAGGGGCCTGTACCCGAAGGCAGGAAGATGTATGTGGTAACTACAACCGGTATTCTGGCTGATGCTGTAAAGAACATAACAGGTGATGCAGCCACCGTAGAAGCTGTTATGGGAAGTGGCGTAGACCCGCACCTGTACAAGGCTACCCAAGGAGATCTTCAGAAGCTTACCGATGCGGACCTCATTGTTTACAATGGGTTGCACCTGGAGGGCAAAATGGGAGAAGTGCTGGGCAAGCTGGACCGCTTTAAGACTGTAGTTGCCGCAGCAGCAGGCATACCCGAGCAACGCCTGCTCCGCTCTGATGCCTTTGCCGATAGCCACGACCCGCACATCTGGTTTGATGTATCGCTGTGGCAGCTGGTAGTAGAACACCTCACAAAGGAACTGCAGCAGAAGGACCCGAAGAACGCAGCGCTGTACGCCCGCAACGCCCGGCAGTACCAGCAGCAACTGGCGCAACTACATGCCTATACCAAACAGGCTATTGCCTCCATACCCGGGCAGCAACGCATCCTGATTACAGCACACGACGCTTTCGGCTATTTTGGCAGGGCCTATAGTATAGAAGTGCGGGGACTGCAGGGCATCTCCACCGTATCAGAATTCGGTTTGCAGGATGTCTCGCACCTGGTAAACTTTATAGTTGCTCACAAGGTGAAAGCTGTTTTTGTGGAGTCATCAGTATCGCCGAAGGCCATTGAAGCAGTGGTGATCGGAAGCCGCGAAAAAGGGCATGAAGTCAGGATCGGCGGCACACTGTACTCCGACGCCTTAGGTGAGGCAGGTACACCTGCCGGTACGTATACTGGCATGGTCCGCTATAATGTACACAATATTGTATCCGCTTTAAAGTAAACAGCTTATATCATGATACTTCATGTAGAACATCCGGTAGTAGAAGTACACGACCTAACCGTAAGTTACGACCGGAAGCCTGTGCTCTGGGGGATAGACCTGACCTTGCCTGCCGGCTCGCTGGTTGGAGTAATTGGCCCGAATGGAGCTGGTAAGTCTACCCTGATCAAAGCCATCATGGACCTGCTGCCAGCCAGTAGCGGCTACGTCCGCATCTTCGATGAGCCCATAAAGCAGGTCCGGAAACGCATCTCTTACGTGCCGCAGCGCGAGTCTGTAGACTGGGATTTTCCGGCTTCGGTGTTTGATGTGGTGCTGATGGGGCGCTATGGCAACCTGGGCTTGTTTAAACGGCCGCGTAAAGCTGATAAAGATGCTGCCATGCAGGCACTGGAGAAAGTAGGGATGCAGGCTTTTGCTGATCGTCAGATCTCGCAGTTATCAGGAGGGCAGCAGCAGCGGGTATTTCTGGCCAGGGCACTGGCACAGAATGCTGACATTTACTTTATGGATGAGCCTTTTGCCGGCGTAGACATTGCTACCGAAACAGCCATTATTGCGTTGCTCCGCACCATGCGCGAGCAGGGCAAGACCGTGATTGTTGTGCACCACGACCTGCAGTCAGCGAGCCAGTACTTTGACTGGGTCATACTGCTGAATATGCGCCTGGTAGCATCCGGCCCTACCGAACAGGTACTGACACAAGAGCTACTGGAACACACCTACGGCGGTAAACTAACTGTGCTCAGCAAAGTGGGCGACCTGTTGCGAAAACAGGAGTTTCCGGTGAGAGAGAAGAAAGTTTAGGAGTTTTGAAGTTTATGAGCTAAAGAGTTTAGAAAGGTTAAAATGTAGATACGCAATACCCAGTGCCTTCCCTACTAAGATGCTATAGTTTACGGGCAACTGTTCAGGACTCAAAAACCAACAGCAATTTAACCATCAACCATTTAGCAATTCAACAATTCAGCCATCAACTATAGCATGAACGAGTTTTTAGAGTTCTTTTCGTTTGCAGATGCCAACATACGGTATGTAACGCTGGGCTCTGTGCTGCTGGCTGCGAGCTCGGCTGTGGTGGGTTGTTTTACACTGTTGCGTAAGAGGGCGCTTGTCGGGGATGCAGTGGCCCATGCCGTACTGCCCGGTGTGTGCCTGGCCTTTATAGTTTCCGGTACCAAAAACCCGCTCATCCTCCTGGTAGGTGCTTTTATTACCGGCTGGCTCTCCCTGGT
>DATBUF010000138.1:0-2020 GCA_036516435.1 Pontibacter sp. | reverse complement strand
TACTCAACCCTGTGCCTACCTGCACCATCGCAAACGTAAAAGCTCCCTGAAAAAAGGTAACCACTACCGTACTGATGACCGGGTATTTCTTGAGCCGGATACCCTCGTAACTATAGGCTTTGGAAATAAGCAGGTACATGGCCACTAAAACAGCAAACAATGGCGACAAAAGCGTAGCCAGCAACACAGCCAGAATATCAAACAGGAGCACAAGGTGCATGAGCTGACGATTGGCTTTAGGCGGATGCTTCAGGCCGCCGATACTGCCTTTATCGCGATCGTAGTAGGAATTGTAGCCGTTGCTGGCAGGGTAAACGAGCAGGTGCAGTAGCAGAAAAACAGCTATAGCCCGGGTTACGCTTACCTGTTGTTGCGCGCTCAGGGCAAACCAGAATACCGGCATCAGGTACACCGAGAAGGGTATCCGCATCAGGGTAAGTGCATCGCGGTAGCTGTTCATTGTTGATTGTTAATGCTGATTGTTGTTCTGCCTTCTGAGTATTTATAGTTCAGCACTCACTCCATCACACACTCAAAACTAACTCGGGTACCCGATGAGGTAGATGACGTGTTTGCCAGGCTTGTTGCCGACGCGGCCGATGCGCCAGCTATAGTTTGGTGCGTGTATACGCCGGATCATGTGCTGCAGGTGTTCCGGGGTGTAAATGCGCAGCAGCGATACGGTGCCATCCCATATAATTCCCAGTGGAATGAGCGGTACAACATAGGTGAAGAACAGCCTGCTCCACCTGAAGGGGCGAATGAAAGGTGTAACAACGAAAATGATGACCGGGAAGAACAGCCAGAGTAAGAGCATCTCCAGCCAGCTTTTCTGAGACCCTTCAAATATGCCGATAGGCGCACGTTTGTCGGCAGCATCCTGTAAAATGCGCTGCGCTATAGTTGGCGGAAAGTGGTGGAACGATGAAAAGATGGTACGGACCCCGGTTATAGTTTCTGGAACAGCAGTGGCATCTACAGGGTCAGGTATAAAATCTATAGTTCCGCCGGATTGCTGGTGCAGGTACTGGTAAGCCGCAAGATTGGGGTATAAATCAGTAAGTGTTACGGCTATAGTTTGCCCCATGCGCCGGCTCAGGTCCTGTTGTATGGTTTCGATGCCGCCACCGGCCCCGGAGCAGAGGTCGGTGATATGATGCTGGTTGGTACGTGTGAGCAGTTCCTGTAGCAGGGGCAAAGCTGCCTCGTAAGCATGCAGCTTCGAGATCATAAAACGAAGGAAGTCCAGCATGCCCTGCCGGATAACGTGCGGGAACCAACGCTGGTCTTCGAGTTCAAAAAGTTGCAGCCGGATGTTCACATGCTTTTTTCAGCACATACTCTGCAGTGGCGTGTTTGGTTGTAACTATCCTTCTATCACGCCTTCTTTCCCAACAATTAAACTATAGCCATCGCCAGTATTACTGAAGAGCTGCCAGTATACGTCCTGCTCTTTTGCAGGGTCGGGGGTAACCACCAGCTTTGCACCGTAGTCGAAGTGAAGAATAAAGCCGTTATTTTCGGATAGCTCAAAGCGTTGCGGCGTAAGCGGGCTGCCAGCATTAATGATCTCCTGCAAACGCTGGTCGCGGAGGTTGGCACCCGGCACTTTCCAATCGAATTTCGGGGAGGGGAGACCAGCTTCGCGTTTGCGCATAAATACCTCGTTGTGCTTTATGCTTTCACCGTTCGGGAGCTGTAGTTGCCAGGGGCAGTTCAGGGCCAGCGTCAGAGCGCCTACATCCAGTATCAGGCCCTGCGGGGTGCGGTAGTGCGCCTTTCCAAAGTGTAAGTACTGTACCAGCTCGTTGCGGGTAGTTTTGGTGAGCGGCAGACCAGTAATCTGCTGTAAAGCATCTTGGGCAGCAGTATGCATAGCGTATAAATTCAGGTAGTTTGCTTATGTTCAGGCAAAGATAGGAAGTGCCCGGTTAGTAAATGATGCATCAAAGTCACTTTACTAAGTTTTATACATATTTGACCGGTATTTTGTGCACATGAAGTATATTTGCTGCAGTTT
>DATBUF010000137.1:0-2050 GCA_036516435.1 Pontibacter sp. | reverse complement strand
CCTGTAAGCGCTGCCTACTACTATGTCTATAGTTGTAGCTTTATGTAAAGAAGCAATTTCCTGAGCCAGACGTAAGGTATAGTTCTCCGGGTCTGCACCGCCCAGGTTTAAGAGCAGGCGGGATTCTCCTTCAGGTAAAGTTCTGTTCTGTTTTGATACTGCCAGAAAAGGAGGACGGAGCAGCGCATACGCCGGGTCCAGCAACAGCTTGGTGTAAGGGGCAACTTTATACTTCGCTGCCTCTACGCTACCTGCCTGATTCAGCACCACATCGGCCACAAAGGTATAGGCCTGAATATCATCAATGCACACCAGTGCTGCGCCGCGTGCTTTTATAGTTTGCTGATAGACAGTATCAAAACTATAGCCGTCGAGTACCACAATTTCTTCTTCCGAGATATAGGCAGCCAGCTCATAGGTAAAGCGCTCTTCGGATGGGGCACAAACCGGTAAGGAAATAATGCCGTGGCAGGTTTCCAGTATCTGCACTTTTAATGCATCATCCGGCTCCTGTATGGCAAATACGCATTCAAAATCATCGCGCAGCATAGCGGCCAGTGCCAGCGAACGCACGACATGGCCCAGTCCTATGCGGCTGTTGCCATCGGCACGGAAAATGATGCGTCTTCTGTCAGTCAAGGTTGTGCAGCAGTTTATATTTTAACTCGGCAAGCTTCCAGTCTGTTTCGTTGTCGATGTCCTGTGCATGCAGTTCCGATAGCTCTATGGCACCGCTGTTTGGGGTAAATAACTGTTGTTGCTCCCGGAAGTCAGCCGTACGAAGCCAGTAGAACTGCCCTGCATCATGAAAGGCGGGCTCCAGGTCCTGCGATCTGCTGGTCTGGTGTTCCGGCCAGTTCATTTCTACTTTGTTGGCCTCCATTTTCAGGCTGCGCCAGATCGGGAAACTATAGCGCAGAACCGGAAACACCGTGCTATAGTTGGCCGACTCCAGTAACTGCAGGGCCTCTCTCAAAATAGCAGGTTGAATGAACGGAGCAGTAGGGTAGATGCAGCAAACCTGCTCGAAGTGTTTACCTTCCGGACTATAGTTATGCAGTACTTCTGCTATTACATCGGCCGTAGTTGCGTAATCATCTGCTGCTGTTTCACTCCGCAAAAATGGCACGTTCGCACCATAAGCTTCAGCTACTTCCGCAATCTCAGCATCATCCGTAGAAACCATCACCTCGTCAAATAACCCTGACTGCAGCGCTGTTTCGATGGAGTAGGCGATAATCGGCTTCCCCAGGAAAGGCTTTATATTCTTGCGGGGAATGCGTTTGCTGCCGCCACGGGCCGGAATGATAGCCAGGCGCTTCATCCGATAAACTCCTTCACTTTGGCAATTACAAATTCCTGTTCCTCAGCAGTCAGGCTGGGGTACATGGGCAGGCTCAGGCATTCGCTGTAGTAGGCTTCTGCTTCCGGGTAGTCGCCTTTTTTATAGCCCAAGCTTCTGTAGTACGGCATGGTGTGCGCCGGAATATAGTGTACCTGAGCAAAAATATTGTGAGTGCGCAGGAAGTCGTAGAGCCCTTTACGGTCCGCTATCTTTATAACATATAGGTGGTAAGCATGGCCTGTGTCGCCATCTTCGGTGAGAGCTTCCGGGCTGGTTGTGAGTACTTCTATACCTGCTACACCGGCAAATGCTTCGTCGTATACTCTGGCGATGCCTTTGCGGCGAGCAAGGCCGGCATCGGCGCGTTGCAACTGCGAAATACCCAGTGCGCAGAGCATGTCCGGAATTCTATAGTTATAGCCCAGTTCCTGCATTTCCATATACCAGCCGCCGTGGTTTTCTTCCAGCAGGTTTGGGTCGCGGGTGATGCCATGCGTACGGTAGAGCAATAGCTTTTGGTACAGAGCCTCGTCGTTTGTCGTGATCATGCCGCCTTCGCCGGTTGCAATATGCTTTACCGGGTGGAAAGAGAAAATCGCCAGATCAGCATAGTTGCCGTTGCCGCATAGTTGCTTCTCTCCCTGGCTATCTATAAAATAACCACCGGGCGCATGGCAGGCATCTTCAACAATCCAGAGACCATAT
>DATBUF010000136.1:0-5178 GCA_036516435.1 Pontibacter sp. | reverse complement strand
GAATCAGGATTTGCAGGATTAAAGGATTTACAGGATTTGTAGATACACAAAACCTTGCGTCTCTACGAACCCAGCTAATCAATTTAATCTCGATTAATCTGAGGTTCAGACAAACAAAAAAGCCAGCTACTTTCGTGGCTGGCTTTCTATAGTTTATAGTTCGGACGTTATATGGTCACACCGTCAGCTACTACTTCTTTTACTTCCGGCACCATGCGCTTCAGCAGGTTCTCGATACCGGCTTTAAGTGTTACGGTAGCAGATGGGCAACCACTGCAAGAGCCTTGCAGATAAACGGTAACTACACCATCGTTATAAGACTTGAACGTAATGTTACCACCATCCTGCTCTACAGCCGGACGCACATAGTTGTCCAGCAGGTCGATAACTTTCTTTGCAATAACGGTATCCTCTGCTGAAGTTTCGCCGGTCGCAGCAGTATCAGCTTTCGGGGCAGCAGAAAAACCTTCGTTAAAGATAGGGCCACCAGCCTCTACATACGACTTCAGGAATGTGCGCAGCTCAGGAATAAGCTTTACCCATTCCAGGCCGGCATTCTTGGTAACAGTTACAAAATTGCTGGCAATAAACACACGGCCAACATAATCAAAGTTAAACAGCTCCTGTGCCAACGGCGACTCTACTGCGCTCTCCAAGTCCGGGTAATCCACACTCTGGCCATCAGGCAGCAGTTGCACGTTCATTACAAACTTCATCGATTCAGGGTTCGGGTTTGCCTCTGCATATACCGAAACCATCTTTTCTCTATTTTCTGTCATGGAAATCTACGTTTTAAGTAAAACTTTGAGCATAGGCTTAAAGTTTCCAAAATTAGCTAATATTTATGAATTCCGATTATTTACACCTGTTACAAAGCTTGTACTAATGCAATAAAGCGTGATATATTTTCCTTATAAATGAGCTTATAAAGCCAGAAAATATATCTTTGCTATATAACCAACCAAAATCAGACCTGCCTGATAACTTACTAACACCATGCTAACTAACTTTATTCTGCTGGCGCAAAACATGATATCACCGCCAGCCTTCCTGATCATTCCCTTTCTTATCTTAATTGGTATGATTGCTGCCGGCCCTATTTTCTTCGGCCACTTCTGGGAGCACAACTATAAAAAAGTTGCCGTTGTGCTGGGCCTTACCGTACTGGGCTACTACCTGTTTGCCCTGCAGGACGTGCACATGCCTGTCCATACTTTCTTCGAGTATGCCTCCTTTGCCATACTGTTGAGCTCGCTGTACATTGCAGCAGGTGGTATCTACATCAACGTAAACGCCAATGCTACTCCTGCCATGAACGTGTTGCTGGTAGCCATTGGCGCCGTGCTCGCGAACGTTGTGGGTACAACAGGAGCCTCGTTGCTGCTCATCCGTCCGTTCATACGCCTGAATGTGCATCGTATTAAGGCTTACCAGATCGTATTCTTCATTTTTATAGTGAGCAACGCGGGCGGACTGCTTACACCGCTCGGCGACCCTCCGCTGTTTATTGGTTTCCTGAAGGGTGTACCGTTCTTCTGGACACTGCAGCACCTGTTCACGCCGTGGTTAATCAGCATTGCCCTGCTTTGCCTGGCCTTTTACCTGGTAGATAGCCGCAACAAGGAAACAGACTACATACCAAAGCCAGAGGTAGTTGCCAGAAACGAAGAGCGTACCGAGTTTTATGTGACCGGCAAACGCAACCTGTTCTGGTTAGCAATCATCATCGGCGCCATTTTCCTGGACCCGAACGTAATTGATGGCCTGCCACACATTTACTACGATGGTAACAAGTTCTCTTTCCTGCGTGAGATTATACAGCTGTCTGCCGCTTTTGCCTGTTTCCGTTTCTCCAGCAAGACGGCGCTCGCTGGTAACAGGTTCAGCTTCGATCCGATTCTGGAGGTAGTGTTCCTGTTCTTCGGTATCTTCTTTACCATGATGCCTGCATTGCAGCTGTCAGCTGAGATCGCTTCATCGCCGCAGTATGCACAGTACATTACGCCAAACTTCCTGTATTGGGCAACAGGCTCGCTTTCCGGCTTCCTGGATAATGCCCCTACCTATGCCAACTTCCTATCGCTGGCAATGGCCAAGTACGACATGGCTCAGAACAGCGTGGTAGAGGTACGTCAGTTTGCCACCGGCACCGGCACCGACCCGATTACCTTGGTTTTACTGGAGGCTGTTTCACTGGCTTCGGTATTGTTTGGGGCATTTACTTACATTGGCAACGGGCCTAACTTCATGGTAAAAGCCATTGCCGAGAGCGAAGGTATCAAGATGCCGTCCTTCTTTGGATATGTTATCCGCTACTCTATCCCGTTCCTGCTGCCGATTCTGGTGCTGGTATGGTACCTGGTGGTGCATCTGCGCTTGTTCTAAACTAAACTATAGTTTACCTATAATAAAAACGCCGCTCCTGTTTGCAGAAGCGGCGTTTTTGTTTGTGCTTGTATTTTTCTATCTTCAGAAGTATAAGCTGCTACAAATGCGCCAGGCACAACTATACCTACACTACCACCGAAGCTTGCTTGCTTTTAACCTTCCGTTCTCGTTGCTGGTTAGCTTAATGAGCCTTGCAATAGCTGAACAGGCAATCCCGGGCCTGATAAACGGGTTTAGTCTGAGCTTGCTAACGGGCAGTTTTATACTTTCAGTTTACTTCTATGAGCAGCGTCACAGCGGCCAGTACTACTTCTATCATAACGTGGGCATCAGCAGAGTAAAGCTTATAGTTGTTTCATACCTATGCAATGTAGTACTGGCCGCACTGCTGTTTGTACTTAAAGTGTACCTCCATGCCTGATCATAGACTGGAGGCCGATAGCATTCTGTACAGTGTTGCCGGCAGGCAACTGCTGACAGATATATACCTGAGTTGCAAAACCGGTGAGGTAGTAGGGCTACTCGGCAGGAACGGGTGCGGCAAAAGCACTTTACTTAAAATCCTTTTCGGAACGCTGCCGACTTATAATAAGCACATCCGCGTAAACGGTCAAGTATACCAGGAACCCTACAAACACAAGCACCTGCTGGCCTACTTGCCACAAAACGACTTTTTACCTAAAAACCTGCGCCTGCGGCAACTTATAGATCTATACCTTACAGCACCAGATAAACAGGGGGCAGTAAGGCAGCACCCACGCGTACAGCCACATCTACAGAAGTACACCAACGAACTCTCAAGGGGGGAGCTGCGCTATTTTGAATTGCTGCTGTTACTACAGCTCGATGTGAAGTTCCTGCTGCTTGACGAACCCTTTTCTGGCATAGAGCCTATTTATGTAGACCGGGTACAGGAACTACTACAGGCACACCTGCACACAAAAGGCTTTCTTATTACTGATCATGATTACACTTCTGTGATGCGCATCAGCAACAGGATTATACTTTTAGCAAATGGTGCCTGCCGCCCAATACAAAGCCACGAAGAGCTGGCAACCTGGGGTTATGTGCCGAAAGCCATGTTCAGGTAACCTATACCTTATTTGCCTTCTGCCGAAGTACAAAATCAGCTAATACCAGTGCAGCCATGGCATCAACTATAGGCACAGCGCGGGGCAGCACACAAGGGTCGTGGCGGCCTTTGCCCTGCAGGGTAATCTCTTCGCCGGCATCGTTTATAGTTGTCTGGGGCTGTAGTATAGTTGCTACAGGTTTAAAGGCTACATTAAAGTAAATATCCTGCCCGTTGCTGATGCCGCCCTGTATGCCTCCGGAGTGGTTGGTTCGGGTTTTAACATTGCCCTGCTCGTCAGTATAGAAGGCGTCGTTATGCTCCGAGCCACGCAGCTTCACGCCCTCAAAGCCGCTGCCGTACTCAAAGCCTTTTACAGCGTTAATGCTCAGCATGGCTTTGCCCAGTTCAGCGTGCAGCTTATCAAACACAGGCTCACCCAAACCAGCCGGTACACCCTGTATTACGCAGGTTACTACGCCGCCGATGGTATCTAAACTGTTACGGGCATCTTCTATCACGCCAATCATGCGGGCTGCTACTTTGCCGTCGGGGCAGCGTACTTTATTCGAGTCTATTTTGCTGAAATCGAGTTTAGCGTAGTGCTTGCGCAGCTTTATGCTTCCTACCTGCGATACATACCCGTTAATGGAAATACCATACTGCTGCAACAGCTTAGCAGCTACGGCACCTGCCGCAACACGCGCTACGGTCTCGCGGGCCGAACTACGGCCGCCACCCCTGTAATCGCGGGTGCCATACTTGGCCGTGTAAGTATAGTCGGCGTGTGATGGGCGGAAAGCATGCTCTATGTGACTATAGTCGTGGCTGTGCTGGTCTTTGTTATTCACCACCAAGGCAATGGGTGTACCAGTTGTACGGCCATCAAACACCCCTGAAAGTATGGTTACCTTATCTTCTTCCTGGCGGGGAGTGGTAATATCCGACTGCCCCGGGCGACGGCGGTCCAGAGCAGCCTGTATCTCCTCTATAGTTAGCTCCAGGCCTGCCGGGCAACCATCAATCACTACACCTACTGCAGGGCCGTGCGACTCGCCAAAGGTTGTGATCCGGAACAGCGTACCGTATGTATTGCTCATAGTTTTCTTCTTTTAATAAACACAAACCCCGACACAGCCAGTAGCAAGATCAGGATCATGTTGGTATAGCGCTTTATCTCATCGAACTGATGCAAGCTCACAAGGGTGTTATCTTCGTTTTCGATAATCCTGTAAAACGGCCCCAGGTCGCGCGACAGCACAAGCGCATCCACATCGCGGGTGCCGGTTACGTCTATACTCAGCGTAGGCCGGAGCGTATCGTAGCGGGCAGTTACCGGGTCGAAGTAGATCAACTGCAGGGTGTTATGTAGATCGAATTGACCCGGCTCGCGGGGCAGCACTGTGTAAGTAAAGCTTTTGGAGCCAATTACCCTGCCTGCCTTGCGGGTCACTCCCTGGCGTACATCCGGCGGATAAAAATCCAGGCCAGCCGGCCCTTCTGGTACAGGTGGCATAATAGCAGCCAAATTCCCCTCGCCCTCCACCTGAAACAGGTACGTAAAGCTCTTGTTTACTTCTGCTGTTTTCCGGGAGAGTTGCTCGTTTAGGCGGTAACTGCCAACCGGAACAGCGTCGCGGAGCGGGTGTGGCGGCAACTGCTTTACTCTTACCTCGCGCGGACGGGCAAAATATGTTTTATAGCCTTCCTGGCGCTCA
>DATBUF010000135.1:0-2701 GCA_036516435.1 Pontibacter sp. | reverse complement strand
TCGCCGTGGTTCTCGATGAGCTGGTGGCACAGGCGCATCACCATAATATCGAGCAACTGTTGGTTTACAATGAGTCTTTTCTGCATAACCGGAAGTATCTGCTGCAAATATAGAAGAGTTCTCGCTAATTGTTTAACTGTTGCCTTGCTTAATTGTTAATTGCTGCATTGTTAAATGGTTATATTGTTGGTTGTTGATTTTTGCTTCTTGGTAAGTACAATATCAGGGCTGACTATAGTTATGAAGGCTTTATAGTGTATTGAGATGTTAAACTATAGTTTAAAAAGCCAGCCTTGTTACAATTTAACCATCAGCAATCAATCCTCAAAAAGCAACCTTGTTGAGGTAAAACACCGAACGCGCTTCGGAGCCGGGGAATTTTACGCGGTGCCAGCCGAATGCTGCAAAATTTAGCCCATACCAGCTGATAATGCCCGAAACACTGTTGGACAAGATTTTGGCATCAGCATCCTTGGGAAGAATACTGAACTTGGTTTCTTCGTCGATGTAGGTATCCTGGTGCATGTACTGGTAAAATATTTCGCTGTTACTCTCGCTGCCCGGGTGTGCCATAACAACGTTGCCCGCCTGGTCGGTAACCACCTCCACTGTTGGCTTTAGTTCGTGGCTCTCCAAATCTTTCAGCGGAAAGCTGTTGTCCCAGAGCAGTATGCCCTCCCTGTCGAAGCCAAGTGCAATGGCCTGTGTGCGGCGGTAGCGTTTGGGCACGTTCGCAATGCCGCCCGTAATGGTATATATGCGTGTGTAATTGCTGTTACCTGATTCGGGGAAGTAGATCTCAGCAGTCAGGATGTAGCCTTCTGAAGTTGGGTATACATCGTGCAGCAACACCCGGTATTGCAGGGCGGGCTCTTTACCTGTTTCGAGGCGGGCAACCTCCCGCTTACGCAGCCGCTCCTCGCGCCGGGGCTTCATGTGCTTAAAAAAGTTTTTGAGCTGCAGGAAACTATAGAACCGGGCATCGGAGCCATCGGAGGTGACAGGCACCGTAAAAAAGCCGGTAGCATAGTTCAGGTTGCGGTTGGTGTAAGTGCCGATCAGCAGCCGCTGGGTCGTATCGCCGGGAGTAGCTTCGGCAGCTAAGGGGCGCTTATCGGGCCTCGGTAGTATAAAGTAATTGCCTAGCAGGGTACCACCGGTATCAAACAACTTGGTCTGCAGCCGCGATACCCGCCCATTGCTCTCCGACATAACAACGCTTACCTGGTGCTGCGGATGGTGAGCCAGAATGTCGGAGAAGGTAGATTCGGTGCCGTAAGCAGCCGGGAGTGGCTTAACCTCGCCGGAGCGCTCGTTCAGGTGCAGCAGCATGGGAGAGCCATCCTTAGCAGATCGCGATACCAGAAAATAGTTGTCATCAAGCACCTTAAAAACATACACCGAGTCGATAGCATCTATCCTGAGTTCACGTTTTGTAACAGCGCCTGTTTGCTGATCCAGTTTTAGAAATTGAAAGTCATGTCTTTTTTCGCCGCTTAGCACCACATAGGTATAGGAGGGAGCCGAGTAGTGTGCCATGTACCTGCTTTGCTGGTATAGCTCTACTTTTTTGCTCCACTGGGGCTCCAGCTGGTAGTTAAACTTGCTAAACTCGAAGATAGGTTTGGTAGCCCAGCTGCCCTGTGTTCTGGTGTACACCAGCAAGCTGCTGTCTGCAGTAGCCATTACCTCTACCTCCGTTTTTTCAGGGTCCAGCTCCAGCTCGATGCGTTGTGGCTGGGCAGGTTTTTGTGCAAGCAGGGGCAGGGTGGCCAGCACAAGTATAAGCAAGGGCAACAGGCATGCTTTGTACATAGCAGCAAACTATAGATGAGTACAGGTAAAGTATAAAAATGGCGGCTAAAGCATTGTACTGCGTTTAGCCGCCATTCGTTGTTGTGCTGCCTGTTTATTTAAAGCGCTGCCTTATAGTTAGTTGCCAAGTGCCAGCAGTACGTCAAACTCTTCGGCCTTAAGGGGCATTACCGATAGCCGCGACTGGCGTAGCAGGGCAATCTGCTGCAGGCGCTCGTCTTGTTTTATCTGCTCCAGTGTCACAGGGTCCTTAAAATCACGGAAAGGTACCAGGTCTACCGCTACCCACTTGCCATCTTCGGCGGTTGGGTCAGGGTAAGCAGCTTTGTCTACTTTGGCAATGCCCACAATGGCTTTCTCGGATACGCTGTGGTAAAACAGCACCATGTCGCCGGGCTGCATTTGTTGCAGGTTGTTACGCGCCTGAAAATTACGCACGCCGTCCCAGCAGGTGCGTCCGTCCTTCACTAAATCAGCCCACGAATATGTTTCAGGCTCCGATTTTACTAACCAGTAATGCATTTGAATGTTGTAAGTATAAAAGTGTTTTGATTGATATTAAGCAACAGCACTTATTGCTGTCTTTTGTTGAGATAAATTACTGCCTCCTGTAGTAATAAAGCCAGCACCAGCCCGAAGGCAACACCTTTAAATAGGTCAGGCGCCAGGTCGAAAACATTAAGGACAGTAGACAAAAGGAAAAGCGCAGCAAAGATAAGCATGCGCTTGCTGTAAGAAAGGTTCTCGTAGCGGAACATAGTCTGTTATATAGCTAGGGTTGTAGATTATAGTTCCAGGTATAAAACTTTACTTCTTACGGCTCATGAAGTATAGCATTACTTCGCCGAAGAACATCACGATCAGCATGCCATTCAGGAAGCCGCGC
>DATBUF010000134.1:0-6748 GCA_036516435.1 Pontibacter sp. | reverse complement strand
TAATGCTTTATCCAGATACCTACTTTGTGGCCTTTGTCATAGTTGCCTACCCATTCCACCTGGCCGTTCTCATAGAAACGATAATACGTACCCTGCACCTCACCGTAGGCGTAAGGTATAATTTCCTTTATCTTCTCCTGGTTCCCATCATAGTAGGTTACCCTGGCATCCCGCAGAAAACCTTTATCGTAATGTGTTTTATCTGCCAGCGAGCCGTCCCGCTTATATTTCTCCCAACGCAGGTGCTTGCTCCCGATGTAGAAAAAACCTTCCTCTATCACCACATCGCCATACATCTTTTTGTAAGGGCCATGCAACAGTTTATACTTGGCCGGATCTACTTCGCCACGCACCCGGCCAATTTTCTTTTTGCGTACATCATACACATACTTTTCAGGAGCATAGGCACTGGGTTCTTCGTACTCAGGCAGGTAACTGAAGAGTTCCAGCGTTTCGCGCTCACCCTGTCCGGTTCTGGTAAAGCCTTTCTTTACTTTATGCCCCAGAAAATAGCGGCTACGCTTCTTTTTCTTCTTCTCATTCTTTTCTACCTCATCTTTCATCAGCGAGCTGGCAAGTTCGGGCTGTGTTGTATCGGCAGAGGCTAAGGCAGACGAGTCCTGCTTGCCAGCGCTTTTCTGCAATGCCTGGCTCAGGTTATAATCGCTGTTCCATTTAGGTGCACCACAGCCAGCTAATGCCAGCAAAAACAAGCCTGTAACTATAGAATAAACAATATGCGTTGCGTGCCTTGTCATTTATTTCTGAATGAGCGATTATTTAATTGTTGATTGCTGAACTATAAATAATGGATATTAAATGAACCGAGTCCGTTTAAAACTATAAACAACTATAATCCTGCAAATCCTGATTCAGACAATTTAGTTATCCAGCAATTTACCTGAAAATGTAACGTAAAGATGCGGATAAATCATATACCAGCCAATCAGCCCTTATAACTGCACCTTCAGCGGGTAAGTTTCATGTAATGCAAAAAGGCGGCACCATGTGGCACCGCCCTTAAACTGTAGGTATAATATTAATCGTTCACTACTCTTTATCTATCAGTTCGAAGCTACGCTTCACAAAGCTGGTAAGCGCCGCACCCGACAACATGTTCTGCGACAGCAGCGCCAGGTCAAACGCCTGACGGGCAATGCGCGCCTTGTTGTCATCTTTCGCATTCAGGATGCGCTGGTTCAGGCTGTGGTTGGCGTTTATAGTTACGTTATAAGTATCTGGCATATCGCCCATAAACATCATACCACCGCCACCTGTTCGGCTCATGTCTTTCATGCGGCGCATAAACTCCGGTAGCGTTATCACCACTGGCGCATCGTCCGGCGACATAGGAGTAACTTCTACCATCATGTTTTTATTGTCTATGGCCTGCTCATAAATGCCTTTCAGGCTTTCTTTTTCGTTGTCGCTCAGCACACTTTCTTTCGTCTCATCTTTTTCGATCAGCTTATCAATCGTTTCAGAGTCAACGCGTTTCAGGGTTGTTTTTTCAAGCTTCTGCTCCAATAGCCCAATAAAGTGACTGTCAATCAGCGAGTCCAACTTCAGTACATCGTAGCTGCGGTTTTTGGCGGCCTCTACAAAAGCGTGCTGTTTTTCGGCATCTGTTGTATACAGCAGCACCAGGTTTCCGTTTTTATCGGTTTGGTTGGCCTGCGTAAGTGCTTTATATTCTTCTATCGTATGGTACTTTCCGTCGTTGCTTTGCAGCAGCACAAAGTCTTTTGCCTTTTCATAGAACTTGTCGTCGCTCAGCATGCCGTATTTCACAAACACGTTGATGTCGTCCCAGTTCTTCTCAAAGGTTTCACGGTCTTTACGGAAGATCTCAGCCAGCTTATCCGCTACCTTTTTAGTGATGTAGGTATTGATCTTTTTCACACTGGAGTCAGCCTGCAGGAAAGAGCGGCTTACGTTCAGCGGAATGTCCGGCGAGTCGATCACGCCATGCAGCAGCATCAGGAACTCTGGTACCACGTCTTTTACCTCGTCGGTAATAAACACCTGGCGCGAGTATAGTTGAATTTTGTTACGCTGCAGTTCAAAGTCGTTCTTGATCTTCGGGAAATACAGGATACCTGTCAGGTTGAACGGATAGTCGACGTTCAGGTGGATCCAGAACAACGGCGCTTCCGAGAACGGGTATAGTTCTTTGTAGAAGTTTTTATAGTCTTCGTCTGTCAGTTCTGAAGGCTGCTTAGTCCAGATCGGGTTCGGGTTGTTAATCGTTTCACCCTCGAACTCAACCGGCACAGGCAGGAACTTACAGTATTTGTTCAGTATAGTCCGGATGCGGGCAGCCTCTAAAAACTCTTCTGAGTCCTGGGCTACATGCAGGATAACGTTGGTACCGCGGCTGTCTTTCTCAGCATCAGTAATAGCAAACTCGGTGCTGCCATCACAAGACCAGCGAGCCGCATCTGTGCCATCCTGGTACGATTTAGTAACGATTTCTACGCGCTCAGCCACCATAAAGGCAGAGTAGAAACCCAACCCAAACTGACCAATGATCTGGTTTTTATCGCCTCCGGTTTCTTTGTAGCGCTCCACAAACTCCGATGCACCCGAAAACGCAATCTGGTTGATGTACTTTTTGATCTCTTCCGCTGTCATACCAATACCATTATCTGAAATGGTAATTGTTCTGGCATCTTTATCAACTGCTACGGTTACTTTCAGGTCGCCCAGCTCACCTTTATACTCACCTATAGCAGCCAGACGCTTGATCTTTTGCGTGGCATCTACCGCGTTACTTACCAGCTCGCGCAGGAAAATCTCGTGGTCAGAGTATAAAAACTTCTTGATGATCGGGAAAATGTTCTCGGTGTGAATCGAAATACTACCTCTTTCTTCCATGGTTATAGATTAATAGGTTGTTGCTATATCGTTAAACTGATTTGTGTCTGCCGTGCCGTACTCAAAAGGTGTTCCATTGTAACTATAGCCTCGTAACTGTGACAGGTTGTCAGCGCACAATGCAGGTAAGTACATAAACAGGTTATAGTTGTGATATTTCTGGCAGATTAAACTTTTTAGACGTAAGCCAGTCAAATGCTGACCGTTGCACAGGGGAGTGTGGCGGATATTGTTATATTTGTAGAAGTGCCACCCAACTGACGTGCATCGATTTACCAGTTATATCGCCATTTTGCTGCTCCTGCTCTTTACAAGAGTAATGGTGCCGGATGCACTATTGCTGGAACTGCACCCGCATACCCACACCATAGACTCCGATCATTCGGACACGCACAAGGCGCAGGTTGGCAAAAAGCACAAGCACTGCCCCGTAGAGGATTTGTTTGACGCCTCTTTCCAGGGCACTATTACGCAGCTGGAAGTACGGCACACAGTGCACCAGACTACCTATACAAACTTTTACCAGACACATCCGCATTCCAGCAGCAGCTCGTTCTGCCAGCTTCGGGGGCCACCTGCCATAGCCTAATCCTAACCGAAGCCGGTAACTTTCACTTCCTTTCCGGCATGCCTGCCCTGCAGGCACTTTCAACAACTATAGTAACTATAGCTTACGGGTGTAGCTGCGTGCAGCTATAGTTGTAGGCTTGTCCTTTAATTTTGTTTACTGTGTACATAGATAAGAATTTGCATAAACTGCTGCTTATACTGCCGTTGCTGCTGTTTGTATCGCCCTTAGTTGCCCAGGATATGCTGGAAACCGAGGAGCCAGGCAGCACCCGGCAGGACTGCGGGTTAACGATATCGGGCAAAGTGCTCGACCACGACACCCGCACCCCCTTACCAGGCGCCACCGTGTATATCCCGCAACTGGAGCGCGCCGCCATCGCTGATGCGTATGGCAATTACCACTTCCACCATGTTTGTCAGGGATCTTATACCTTACGTGTCAGCTTTATTGGCTATGCCACCGAGGCTTATACCTACCGCATTACTACCTCATCGGTTCGCGACCTGCAACTGCACTCCGATGCAGCTATGTTGCGCTCTGTGGAAGTAGTAAGCACCAAGGTCATAAGCGAAGCGCAGGCAACTGAAATGCTATCAGGGCAGGAACTCGAGAAAACCAGAGGACTTTCACTGGGCGAGTCGCTGAAGAGGCTGCCCGGTGTAAGCTCGCTGCAGACCGGGCCAAACGTATCGAAACCTGTGATACATGGCATGTACGGCAGCCGTGTCCTGATTCTGAACAACGGCGTGCGCCACGAGGCCCAGCAGTGGGGTGACGAGCATGCACCGGAGATAGACGCTCTGGCTGCTACTGAAATGAAAGTGGTAAAGGGAGCAGCCGGTGTGCGTTACGGTTCTGATGCTATTGCCGGTACCGTGCTGATCAACCCCAGTCCTTTACCCGACTCAGCAGGCATAAGCGGAAATCTTGGCTTTATTGGAGGCACCAACGGCCGTATGGGCGCTGTATCAGGTTTGCTACAGGGCAGGCTGCAGCATCAGCCAATTAGCTGGCGCTTGCATACCTCCCTTAAAAAAGCAGGCGATTCGCACACGCCGGAGTATAACCTGAAGAATACCGGTTTCGAGGAACAGAACCTGGCAGCTACCCTGGGCTACAACAAAGGACGCTTCGGCTCTGAGGCTTACTATAGTTTGTATCATACCAAAACAGGCATGCTGGAGTCGGCACACGTAGGTGCCCTTACAGATCTGCGGAACGCCATTGCGCGCGGGCGCCCCGAAAAAACCGGCAGCTTCAGCTACACTATAGCCCGGCCCTACCAGGATGTAAGCCATCACCTGCTAAAACTGAAAAACACCTATACTACGGGCACTATCGGTAAGCTGCTGTTCACGTATGCTTTTCAGCAGAACATCAGGGATGAGTATGACAACCACTCCTCCGGCAGCGCACCGGAACTGCACCTGGACCTGCTCACCCATACCACAGAGCTGGTGTGGGAGCACGAACTGCCTTCAGCAATAACGGGTAGTGTAGGGGTGAGCACGTTGTGGCAGAATAACACCTACGAGGGGCGCATGTTTGTACCTTTCTACAAAGGCTTTACAACAGGTGTGTTTGCAGAAGAGAAGTGGCGCAGTGGCAATCTGCAACTCGAGGCCGGTGCCCGCTACGACCTCAAAGACCTGCGGGTAAAAGTGCTGGATAACACCCATAAGCTCAGCAAACCAAGCTATACCTTCCATAATTTTTCGGGAAGTGCAGGTGCTTTGTATGATGCAGGCTATCACTTTACATTTGGTGCCAATGTAAGCTATGCCTCCAGGGCACCGCATGCCAACGAGCTTTTTGCAGATGGTGTACACCATGGCACGGCATCTTACGAGAAAGGTGATCCGAACATGACATCGGAGCATGCCATTAATACCAGTGCCACTGTAAACTACCACAGCAACCAGCGGTTAAATGGCAGCATCAGCCTGTTTTACAACACCATTTACGACTACATTTACCTGCAGCCTTCCGAGAACCCCAGAATGACCATAAAGGGTGCATACCTGTCTTATTACTATAAACAGGCCGACGCCCGGTTCTACGGGGCAGATCTGAACCTGTCGTACCGGTTTACAGACCAGGTGACGCTGGACACCAAAGCAAGTCTCGTGCAGGCCTACAATACAGAAGAAGAGCAGTACCTGCCTAACATACCTGCCAACCGGCTGAATGCTGATCTGCAATACCAGTTTAAAGACAAAGCAGACAGTTTTGTATCGGTAGGAGGGTTGTTTGTGGACCAGCAGCATCGCTCTGATGAGATAACAGATCCGAACATGGCTGCTCCGCAGGGCTACTTTTTATTACAGGCAGATGCCGGAACTACACTGCATGTTGGGCGCCAGCCGGTAGTGGTAAGTGTATCAGGAAACAATTTGTTAAACACGGTTTATCGTGATTATCAAAATAGATTGCGTTATTTTGCTTCCGAAACGGGCAGAATGTTCCTGATTCGTGTTAACTTACCGTTGCTTTCAGGACGAGCATCTTAGCGTACAAAAATCATTAGTATTTAAATTTCGTATTTCACAATCAAAATAAAATAAACCTTACCTATGAAGAAGTTTTTGAAACCATACCTTGGCGTTTTACTGATGGGGTCTCTGATAGCAACAAGCAGCTGCGGCAGCGACGATGATCCGGCACCAACATCAGATCGTGAGCTTATTACAACAGTAACACTTTCCTTAACACCACAGGGTAAAGAGGGTACTCCGGTTGTTGCTACTATCAAAAGCCTGGATGGCAAAAACCCAACAGAAGCGACGCTTACTTTAAAAGCCGGTACCACTTACGAAGGCGAACTTCTTTTACTGGACGAGCAGGAAACCCCTGCCATAAAGATTCATGAGGAAGTGCTGGAAGAGGCTGATGACCACCAGGTATTCTACACACCAAATCCTCAGAGCCTGCTGACCGTTGTAGCTACTGATAAAGATTCTAAGAACCGCCCGGTGGGTTTGGCTACCACTATAACTGCCGGCACTGCTGGAACAGGTAAACTTAAGGTAGTATTAAAGCACCAGCCTGGCACTAAAGCTGCCGCTCCCGGCGATGCAACTAAAGGCGAAACCGACGTTGAGGTTGAGTTTAATGTAATAGTACAATAAGTACTGCTGCAACCACTATAAACAGGAAAGGCGCCCCGTAACAGGAGCGCCTTTCCTGTTTATAGAACTATAGTTACTGTGCCTGTAGCTGCGCAATAATCTTTTTAATCCGGCTCAGGCGCGTTTCGGGGCGCTTCGCATCAAGCACAGAAACCACATGCTCTTTCCGGGC
>DATBUF010000133.1:0-3979 GCA_036516435.1 Pontibacter sp. | reverse complement strand
CTGCAGGTAGCCTCTGTTGTGAACTATAGGTAAAAGGAAGGATTAATCTAAACCACCTTTACGGGTTGGCTCGCGCAGGGCAGGCCAGGTCATTGGCTCACCTGTTCTTGGGTTTACAGGCATTTTGATGCGCTCGCGGTTAAAGAACTCCGGATCTTCGCTGGCTTTGTAGGCAAGAATCGCTATCAGGATAGCATTGCTGCGTACATCATCAAACACGATCTTATCATACGTATCGCGGTTTGTGTGCCAGGTGTAGGTACCGTAAGACCAGCTAAGCGAGCTCAGCATGAAAGCAGGTGCACCGGCTGCTACAAACGAAGCATGGTCGGAGCCACCACCACCCGGGAAGCCCGGGAACTGTGTTTCGATAGAGCTTGTGATCTCGCGTGGAGCGGCGCTCAGCCAGCGGCCCAGGTAATCGTAAGCGTGCAGGAAGCCCTGGCCGGAAATGTTGGCTACACGACCTGTACCGTTATCCTGGTTAAATACTGCCTGTGTTTTAGCAACAATCTGCGGGTGATCAGCTACGAAAGCGCGTGAACCGTTCAGGCCCTGCTCTTCGCTGCCCCAAAGGCCAACCAGGATCGTGCGTTTCGGGTTAGGGTACATCTTTTTCAGGATGCGCATTGCTTCCATCATCGCGATAGTGCCGGTTCCGTTATCGGTTGCGCCGGTGCCGCCATCCCATGAGTCGAAGTGTGCGGAAAGGATCACGTACTCATCTGGCTTCTCAGTACCTTTGATCTCAGCGATCGTGTTGAAGGTAGGAGCGTTTTTCAGGTTTTTAGACTCTGCCTGAATGCGGATCTGTGGCTTCTGACCGGACTCAGCCAGGCGGTACAGCATGCCATAGTCTTCCAGTTCAATGTCAACGGTAGGAATTTTTTTGGTGTTAGCACCAAAGATCTTGTTCACACCAAACCCACCTGACCAGTTCGACATCACAATACCGGCAGCGCCTGCTTTCTCAAGAGCGGCAGGTAGAGTGCGTGTGTTAAGTCCTGTTTTTCTGATGCGCTCGTTCCACGACTCAGTGGCTTTTTTACGATCTTCCTGCATCTTCTTCAGCGATTCTTCGGTAGCAAACTCTTTCCAGTTGTACTCCGGGCGGCCGGTTGGCTGGTTCATCGAGATCATAACCAGTTTGCCTTTTACAGCAGGCAGCCATTTCTGGAAAGCAACAGAGTCCTTCAGGTCCGGAAGGATAATAAGCTCCGCTGTTACGCCTTTGCTTTTGGTGCCCGGATTCCAGGCTAGTTGGGTGGCATCAAGCGTTTGCAGACGTGGGTGCACCATGTCTACGTGGGTTACGCCGCGCTGCCAGCCACGCCACTCGCCCCATTTCTCGTTACGAGCCTCAACACCCCAGCCTTTAAACCGATTAACTGCCCAGTCGTGAGCCTGTTGCATTTCGGGGGTGCCTACCAGGCGCGGGCCAATGCCGTCGAGCAGCTCGTGTGCAAGTACTTCAAGCTGCGAGTTTTCAGTTGCTTCTTTTACAATGTTTTCTACTACAGGGTCCTTGGGCGCCTGTGCGTGCACAAGGCTACCCGAAAGAAGCAGCAGTACGAGGAAGGCTTGTATTCTTTTCTTCATACAGGTTAGATAAGTTTTATTTAGTTATAGTTATTTCGGCGTTAGAGGCAAGATAGGCAACATGGTTTAATTGTAAAACCTTAATATTTGTTTTAACACCGGATTATTGGTTTCTTCAGAATACAAACTGATTTAGTACAACACCTGGGTAAGTAGCCAGCGTATGTGAGATATGTGAGAGATACACACGCAAATAAGTTTATTTGCTGCCAGGCAGGTACAGACCAGCATGAAACTAAAACGCGCGCTACAGGCTTATCTTAAAGTATAAGGAGGAGAATACATGCTGGAATATTCGATGTTTGAGCGGCTCCCGTTCAGGAGCCAGGCCGAGGTTATTGCCAGGGCCGGAACTATACTTGCCAGCCGCCGGTACAACAACTGGCACGTTACACTGTATGAGTTTAACAATACGTTTGTAGAGCTATGGTCGGGAGAGCAGGTGCAGGTGTTCAGTATGTTTAAGCACACGGCCAGCAAGGTAGCTGTTTTTGAGCCGTACTTAGGTGCTATTGACCTGCAGGATGCTCTGAGCCCTGAAGTATAGGATTCCTCGGTACGTAAGTCGCGCCTCTGCCTGAACGTTGTATGGGGCTCTTCTATGGCTGTACTTGTATTGTCCGGAATTAGTAATAGCTAACTATACGCAAGTGTTCAGCGGAGCGCCACTTGTGCCCTTCTATGCAAAGAAGTCTTCAGACTTCCGTATTGGTAACAGAGATCAACTTTGTATAGATGAGCACGAAGTATAAAATAAGAGATAACCAGCAGCTGTACTTCCTGACCTTTGCTGTAGTTGCCTGGGTTGATGTGTTTACCCGTAAAGAATACAAGGACCTGCTCATAGAAAGTTTACGTTACTGCCAGGCTCATAAAGGGCTGGAATTGTATGCCTTTTGCATTATGCCCAATCATGTGCATCTGATAGCAGGAGTGAGGGAAGGCAGGAACCTGTCAGATGTGTTACGGGATTTGAAAAAGTATACTTCCTTTGCTATCACCAAAGCCATAACAGAGCACCCGCAGGAGAGCCGCCGCGACTGGATGCTCTGGATCTTCAGAAAAAATGGCGAGCGCAACAGCAACAATACCATTTATCAATTCTGGCAACAGGAGAACCATCCCATTGTACTGGACAGCAATTTGCTCCTCAACCAAAGGTTGGAATACATCCATCAGAACCCTGTTCGGGCAGGTATTTGCTACGCCGCCGAAGATTACGTCTACAGCAGCGCAGGTCAATATGCCGGCCAGGAAACGATACTCCCGATTATCCTGATAGAATAGTTTAGCCAGGGCTACTGCATGTAGTACACTGGCGCAAGTGTTTAGCGGAGCGCCACTTGTGCCGGTATATGGGGCAAGTCTTCAGACTTGCCAGGATAAGTTAGTGTTAATTGCTGAGGCTGTTGAGAAGTAGACCGTGCTACAAAGTATAGCTCACGGAAGTCTGAAGACTTCCCGGCATGTGTAGGCACAAGTGGCGCTCCGCTAAACACTTGCGCCAGGGGGACGCAGGGGATTATAAACTATAGCTCCTCAGTCTGGAGCAGGCTGAGGAGCTATAGTTTAAAAGGATAGGGGCAAAAGTAGCCTGGCATATAAATCGTGCCATAAGTAACTATAGAAACTATAGCTGGCAGTACTTTAAGACTCTATTGCTATAGTTTTGTAGCTTATAGTTCTACTCACATCCTATAAAAGTGCCGCTGCCGATCGGGGAGCCCGGAGGGAGGTCAAGCAGTTTGCTTGGCTTTATTTCTTCTGCTACCGGTCGGTTCAGGCGCTCCAGCGCGAAAGCAATGTGCGCGTGGTAAGCATCCTGTTTATAGTTTCTGTACTTTGGTTCCAGGTAGTATTTCAGGTTTTTCAGGGCAGTGGTAGCTTCGGCACGTGCCTGGTAAGAGGCATTTGCATTGTGCGCCAGCTCCAGCAGGTGTGTGAGCACTACCTGCTCGGTTTGTAATTGTACCTGCCCCTTCAGTCCTTTTTCCCGGCGGCTCTTCCAAGTGTCTTCCATCAGCTGGTTGATTACATCTTTCAGGCTAAGGCTGTTGCTGCGTGCGCCCAGCTCTACTAAGCGTGAGGCACGCTCGGGGTGCAGCAGGAAGGAGACCGTGAAAGTGGCAGAAGCCTCGGCAGCAGCCAGTGGGTCGAAAGTGAGCCCTGTGCGCTTGGTAAACAGCTCGCGGTTATTGCCCAGCCCCGGCGCGCGTGGCGGAATCAGCTTGATAATATGCTCTGGCAGCGTGAGTACCTCTGGTGATAAGGTCCTGAGCAGCACCTCCAGTGCTTTTTGCTGTTCCTGTTTGTCCAACACTTCGGTTATCAGCTGGCCATCGCCATGCACGGCATACGTATAGTTTACACCGCCAATCAG
>DATBUF010000132.1:0-5092 GCA_036516435.1 Pontibacter sp. | reverse complement strand
GGAGCAGATACGGGAGAACAACCTGAAACTATCGGGTGTGCAGCAAGGGCAGGTGCAGGGTAACCAGCCGGCTATAGTTTGGATGAGCTACAACGTACATGGCAACGAAGCGGTAAGTTCTGAGGCTGTGCTGCAGGTGCTGTACGAACTGGCTGAGCCTGCCAATACACAAACCCAGAACTGGCTGAAGAACACCGTAGTGATACTGGACCCCTGCGTGAACCCGGACGGGCGCGAGCGTTACGTGCAGTGGTACAAGCAGGCGGCTGCACAAGGCGGCAACGCTTCGCCGTATGCCTGGGAGCACTACGAGCCCTGGCCAGGCGGCAGACCAAACCACTACTACTTCGACCTGAACCGCGACTGGGCCTGGCAAACACAGATTGAATCTAAAAAGCGACTGGAAGTTTACAACAACTGGTTACCGCAGGTGCATGCCGATTTTCATGAGATGGGAGTGGAGTCGCCGTACTATTTTTCGCCGGCAGCCAAGCCATTTCATGAGAGCATAACCCCATGGCAGCGCCAGTTTCAGCACACTATCGGCGACTACAACCGCTCTTATTTTGATAAGAATAACTGGCTGTACTTTACCCGCGAAAACTTCGACCTTTTTTACCCAAGCTACGGCGATACCTGGCCTACCTTTAACGGCGCCATCGGCATGACCTACGAACAGGGCGGGTCTGGCAGAGCAGGTCTGGCCATCAAAACGCAAAGTGGGGATACCCTTACGCTGACCGACCGTATTGCACACCACGTAGCAGCAAGTATGGCTACCATGCAGGCCACCTCAGAGAAGGCAGACCAGCTGAAGCAGGAATTCCGGAAGTACTACGAAAACAACCTGAACAAACCGGCAGGCGAACACAAAGCCTATGTGATTAAAGCTGACGGGCAGGGTGCCGGCAACCTGAAAACGCTCACAGACTACCTCGACCGGCAGCAGATACAGTATGGCTACGCAGGCAAAAACACCTCCGGCAAAGGCTTTAACTATGCCACCGGCAAAGTAGAAAATGTAAAAGTAGGCGAGCACGATGTGGTGATCAGCATGTGCCAGCCCAAGTCTACGCTGGTGAAAGTACTATTTGAACCAAGCGCTGTGCTGGAAGACTCCCTGACTTACGACATTACCTCGTGGGCGCTGCCGTATGCTTTTGGAGTGCAGGCCTATGCTATGAACAAAAAGCTGGAGCCACAGCGCAAAACAGCCCCTGCAGCAACTATAGCTGCGCCAACTATAGCAAAGCCTTACGCTTACCTGGCCCGCTGGAGCAACCTGGAAGACCTGAAGTTCCTGACCGGGCTGATGAAGCAGGGAATAAAAGTGCGAATGGCTGAAAAAGCTTTTGAGACCGACAAACAGCAATATGCACCTGGCACCCTCATCATCACGCGTACGGGCAACGAGCGCCTGGGCGATAAGTTTGATGCTATAGTTCGGGAGCTTGCTCAAAAGCATAGCATCAGCCTGGGTGCAACCGGTACCGGCTTTGTAACGAGTGGCGCCGACTTTGGCTCCGGTGCTGTACGCCACCTGGGCATGCCAAAAGTAGCTGTCATGACCGGGGAGGGAGTGTCGGCATATGCCTTTGGCGAAGTATGGCATTACTTTGAGCAACAGATCGGCTACCCGGTTACGGCCCTGCATACTTCCTATTTTAAAAATGTGCCGCTGCACGAGTTCAATGTGCTTATTCTGCCATCGGGCAACTATAGCAGGGTGCTGGATGAACAAACGCTGGAGCAGGTGAAGAACTGGGTAAAAGGTGGTGGTAAACTGATTGCCATGGAAGGTGCAGCCGCGTACCTGGTAGGTAAAAAAGACTTTGGCCTACAGACGAAAGACAGCGATAAGCCAGAAGCTGATAAGGCCAAAGATAAGAAAGAAGAAAACCCTTACCAGCACCTGAGAGCTTACGGCGACCGTGAACGCGAGGCACTGGCTGAAGAGGTACAAGGCAGTGTGTTCCGCGTGAACCTAGACAACACCCACCCGCTGGCTTTTGGTTACGGCGATACCTACTTTGCACTCATCCGCTCGGCTAACACGTTTAAGTACCTGGAGGATGGCTGGAATGTGGGTATCCTGAAAAAGAATAACTATACAACCGGGTTTGTAGGCTCTGCTATCAAAACAAAGCTACAGGATGCGCTGATACTTGGTGCCCAGCCAATGGGCAGCGGGCAGGTGATCTACATGGCAGATAACCCGCTGTTCCGTGGTTTCTGGCACAGCGGTAAACTGATGTTCGGCAATGCCGTGTTCGTGGTGGGGCAGTAAGGCTAACTATAGTTCAGTTACAGAGAGCTCCCGGTGTAAGCCGGGGGCTCTTTTTTTGAGTGCTGTGATGCTTTATTAGCTTTTAACCTATATCTTAGTCTGCACTTAACCGCACAACCATAACGAATGAGGAATAACAAGATCTTTAAAATTGTGCTAGCTGTAGCCTGTTTTGCAGCTGCCGGATTAAATGCCTACAAATTTACGCAGGGCGAAAGCGATACGATGGATATAGTGCTGGGAGTGCTGTTCCTGCTGGCTGGGTTCATGTACATTTACCGCATCCGGAAGGGGATATAAAAAGGAAAAACCTGAAAATCTATAAGTATCTCGGTGGATGCTTCAGATTTTCAGGTTTTCAACTTTTAGCCAAAGGTATCTATATATACGGGGCCGTGTTACCGGTGTTGCACTATTTTAAAAGAAATCCCTAAAATTCTTTAGGTTCCTTTTAAAAACCTGTTTTGTAGCTTGTTTAGGCCCTTTCTAAGCTAAAAAATATTTCCAGAATTACATCGGGTCTACATCGGCCACTACTCGCATTCCCTTAAAATCGGGTAGCAGGTATAACTGCCGTATGGCTTGTGCTATTTGACCCTTCGCATTTCGCAGGTTCACGTTCTCGCGCGGCAACTTAATGTGGATCTCGTTCAGGAACAGGTTCCGGATACGAAAGATGTACGGAATCTCCGGGCCCAGCACCTGTTGCTTGCCCAGCCTGTCTGTCAGATCCTTCGCCAGAACTATAGCTGCATTCTCTGATGTCCGCTCATCGGCATGCTTTACCGTGATCCGGATCATACGTACGAATGGCGGATAGGCAAAACGCATCCGCTCTTCTATTTCGTGAGCATACAGAGCTTCGTAATCTGCAGTTTTCACCTTTCGGAAGATCGATTGCATCGGGTCGCGGGTTTGGATGTAAACCGTGCCGGGTTTGCCTTTTCGTCCTGCCCGCCCGCTTACCTGCACAAACAGCTGAAAGGCCCGCTCATGTGCCCTGAAGTCCGGAAAGTGGATGATGCTGTCGGCATTCAGGATACCTACCAGGCTCACGTTCTCAAAATCCAGCCCTTTGGTTACCATTTGCGTGCCTACCAGTATGTCGGTTTTGCCGTTCTCGAAATCAGCAATAATCTGCTGGTAACTGTTCTTTTTCTTGGTCGTGTCCAGGTCCATGCGCTGCACCTCGGCTTTTGGCAGCATCAGTTTCAGTTCATCTTCTATCTTCTCGGTACCAAAACCCATGCTTTTCAGCGTAGTGGCACCGCAGGCAGGGCAGTCGTTTGGCATGCGCTCGTGGTAGCCGCAGTAATGGCAGCGCAGTTCACCACTAAACTTGTGGTAGGACAGGCTTACAGCACAGTTGCGGCACTTCGGAATCCAGGAGCACTCGTCGCAGGCAATGAAGGGAGCATAACCACGGCGGTTCTGGAAAAGTATAACTTGCTCGTGGCGGTGCAGGCGCTCCTCGATGGCGGTTAAAAGTTTACCTGAAAAGTGGCTGTGCATGTTTTTGCGGTGCTGCTCTTCTCGGGTGTTTACCAACTCTACATCTGGTAGCTGCGCCTCACCGAAACGCTTGCTCATGGTCACCAGCCCCCAGCGGCCGGTCTGGCAGTTATAGTAGGTTTCGATGGCTGGCGTAGCAGAACCTAAAAGTGTTTTAGCTCCCTGCAGGTGCGCCATCATCAGGGCTGTTTCGCGGGCATTGTAGCGCGGGGCAGGTTCGTATTGCTTGTAACTGGCCTCGTGTTCCTCATCCACTATAATCAACGACAGGTTATGGAAGGGTAAAAAGACCGCTGAGCGCACGCCCACCACCACCTGGAACCTGCCCGAAAGCACACCCTGCCAGACTTCAGCCCGCTCATTATCAGAGAACTTGGAATGATAGACTCCTAATTTTTCGCCAAAGACCTTCATCAGGCGGGTCACGATCTGGGCAGTAAGGGCGATCTCCGGCAGCAGGTATAAAACTTGCCCTCCGCCTTCCAGGGCGTGTTTTATCAGGTCGATGTAGACTTCGGTTTTGCCACTGCCTGTAACGCCATGCAGCAGCACGGTATCTTTTTCTTTAAAGAGGCCCAGAATTTCGTCCTTTGCCTGCAACTGATGTTCCGAAAGCGTCATCGGCAGCAAACGCGGCGAATCGTCTACCGGGAAACGGGAAACAACCTGGTCAAACTGCTCCAGCACGCCTTTTTTGATCAGCGAGTCTAAAGAAGACTTGGACAGATGCGGGTTATTGGTGAGTACTGATTTCTCCAGGCCTCTATAGTTCAGGTTCACATCCTGGTGCACAGGCACCTGTTGCAGGTAATTCAGCAGAATGTCGAGTTGCTTGGTTTTAGGCGTAAGTTGCTCAAAGAGCTCCTCCAGCATGCCCTCTTCCCGCACAAAATGCTCATTCAGGCGCACTTTCTTCACCACCTTTGGCGAAAACTTGTCGCTTACCTGCTCAAATATGATGATCGCCTCTTTCTGGATGAGAGATTTGATATACTTGTGGTAGCTCTTGGCCTGCAATACATTCCCGACATCTGTAAAGGTCAGGTGTTGGTTATGCTGCAGTGCATAAATGATTTTGGCTTCCTGCGTGCTGAGCGGAATATCGTCTTCTTCGGGGTTGAACTGTGGGTGCAGCTGTATGCGCGATTCGCTGCTCAGTTTCAGGGCTGAGGGCAGGGCAGCATTGATGACCTCGCCTAAGGTGCACATGTAGTAATCTGCTATCCACTTAAAAAGCTTTAGCTGTGGCGCTGTAACTATAGGTGTATCGTCAAGCACATCCAGGACATACTT
>DATBUF010000131.1:0-6647 GCA_036516435.1 Pontibacter sp. | reverse complement strand
GATATTATAATGGAACCCGAAGAAATAGACAAATTATATAAAGAGCGGTTGGGCCGGATGGCTCCCACGCCACCTGCCGACCTCTGGAACCGGCTACAGGACCGCATGGCGGAAGAAATGCCACAGGCTGCTCCAGTACCTCTGCATACCGAAAAGCGCCGCTTTGGCTTCCTGTACTATAGTATAGCAGCCGCTGTAACCCTGCTGCTGGCTGTAGGTGTGGTGCTGAAGTTTAACCAGCCGCAACCTGCCACCAACCACACAGTGGCTCATACAAACGTAGCGCCAGGAGCAGAACAGCCAGCTGCAATTATAGTTACTCCTGAAGTTATGCCAGAGCAAGCGATAGCGGCCGTAACTCCGGATGAAACTATAACTGAACCAACTATAGCTCAGACGCCAACTATAGTTTCAGAAACGCCGGCACCTGCTAAAACCAGGAGAGCAACACCTGCAAAGCCAGCCCGCAAAACAGAAGAACGTTGGGTGAAGGTTGACCCAAAACCAGCTACCATGCTGGCCAGGCAAACCCCGGTTACCGAAGCACCAGAGATGGCGCCGCAACAGCAGACAGCTGCCCAGCACACTCCTGTCAGCTTTGCCTCATCGGGCAGTGCCGAACCTGTCGAGATTATCATAAAACGTACTGTGAGCCAGGAGCATGTTGCCATAGCTGCAGCAGATGAACCCGCCGAAGAAGCAACCTCCTTCCAGCGCAAGCAAAAACTGGCGAAAAGCATCTTTAAGCAGGTCAAGAATATATCCAACGGCGAAAAGGTAGACCTGTCAGAAATAGGCCTCTCGGCCGATAGAATTGCCCTCGAAACCAAAATCGGGAAACAGAAAATCTCAAAAGTAATCAATCTATAACCTCTTAAAATCATGAAACGAATCGTACTACTTGTAATGGCCATTTTCATGGCCGCAGCTACCGGTGTGTCTGCCAAAGGCGGCCTTACCGTTGCCAACAGAGCCGGAAACCAGGATACCATTGTAGTAAAAATGGCCAATGGTGCCAAAATGATCCTGCAGTTACAGAACATGAAGCAGCTGGAGGCTTTCCAGAACTATAGCCTGGACTCACTGATGCGGGAACTGAACAAATACGTGAAGCAGGCCGACAAACTGGAGAGTGCAGCAGGCCAGGACGGGAACCCGAAACAAATGACGGTAACCTTTAACACCAAAGAAGGCGACCAGACCGGGACCGAGAAAGTAACGGTAACCATACAGGAAACCAACGCCAAAGGCAAAGTAACCAAAGAGCAGCACGAGATCCGCATCAACAAAAACTTTAAAATTGATGTGGAGGTTGAAGAAGACGGCGATAAGACCAGCGTAAGCAGCTCTGTGCAAACGGATGACGACACTACAAAGCACAAGCAAGTAGATACTTACAAAGCGTCGCATTTTAACTTTGATGTGGACCTGGGCCTGAATGCCTTTGTAGACAACGAAGACGCAGCTTTTGTACCAGACCTGAAGCCGATGGGTTCCCGCTACATCAGCCTTAACTCACACCTGATCTCGCAGATTGGTGGCAGAAAGAGCCCCTTCTACATCGTATCCGGACTGGAGTTCGCTTTTAACAACTATATGTTTGATAAGAACGTGATCATCCAGGACATAGACGACGAAACGGTGTTCACCAAGATAGAAGAAAGAAGCTACGAGAAGTCAAAGCTGGCTACATCCAGCGTAAACGTACCGCTTATGCCAATGCTGAAATTTAAGCGCGCGAATGGCAAAGAAGGTTTCCATATTGGTGCGGGTGGTTTTGCAGGTTACCGCCTGGGCAGCCACAGCAAACTGAAGTACGAGAACGACGGCCATACAACCAAAGACAAAGATCGTGGCAGCTTTAACCTGAGCGACTTCCAGTACGGTGCCACCGGCGTAATCGGTTACAACAACCTGAGCCTGTTTGTAAAGTATAACATGAACGATCTGTTTAAAGAAGACCGCGGACCGCAGGTAAACGTCATCAGCTTTGGCCTGCGCCTGCTGAACTAGAAATTACCACTTGTGAATTGATTGTGTGAAAGGAGAGCGCCGCCTGGTGCTCTCTTTTTTATTTTGTCCCACGCTTAAAGTTATCGATGATAATAGCCGTGGCAGTGGCCACGTTCAGCGATTCTGCTTTGCCGAAGGCCGGTATTTTGATGAGCTGGTTTATGTGTGTGGCTACCTCCGGACGAATGCCGTTTGCTTCGTTGCCCATCACTACAATGCCCTGCGGTTGTAGTTGCATCCGGTGTATGTTCTCTCCGTCCAAGGAGGCGCCGTAAATCTGGTGGGTAGCGTGCTGTGCCTGCAGCCATTCCGCCAAGGGCAAATAATGCACCTGCATGCGCGTAAAAGAGCCCATGGTAGCAGCTATCACTTTGGGGTTATAAAAGTCGGCGCAGGTTTCGGAGCAAATGATCTTTTCAATCCTGTACCAGTCTGCTATCCGGATGATGGTGCCCAAGTTGCCGGGGTCGCGGATATCGTCTAAAGCAATAACCAGTTCATCTGCTTTCACGACCGGGGCAGGTAATTGGCGCATACGGGCAACGGCCAGGGCGGCGTTGTTACTGGTATAAGTTCCGGCTTTTACCAGGTCGGTTTCGGTTACTACCTCATAGTCTGTACCTTTGAGGCTGGCCCTGTGCTCATTCTCAAAATTTTCGGTTACGTATAGCTGCTGCAGTTCAAAGTCTGATTGCAGTAATTCCAAAACACTTTTTGCACCCTCCACCACAAAGGCTTGGTGTTGGTTGCGGTATTTTTTTACTTGCAACGAGTTTATATACTTTATAACTGCTTTTGATATCATAGCTGTGAAACGTTTGAAGCCACGATTTTACATATTCGGCCTGTTAATTACAATTTTGTTTTCGGCAGGCTGTGTTCCGACCAAAAATCTGGGCCAGGACGAGAAGCTGTTACTGGGTATAAAACCGGTAGGCTTAAAGCGTATCGAAAAGGCATCAATCGAGAACCTGTATCAGCAGAAGCCTAACCGTACTTTCCTGGGCTCCACACCGTACCTGTGGGTGTACAATGTAGGCAAGAACTTCTATAACCCGCCTAAAATAGATGCGCGCATACAGAAACAGATAAGTAAGTGGCGCGAAAAAGTACAGGCAGCCGGAAATGATACAGTGCGGGTACGAAAGCTGCGCAAAAAGTACAGCGACCGTGTAGACAGGCTGCGCGACAAGAAAGAGAAAGGGAACTTCCTGATGCAACTCGGCGAACCTCCCGCCATTTACGATTCTACCCTGATGCAGAAAACGCTCGACCAGGTCTCGATCTTCATGAACGCGAGTGGTTACTTTAATCATACCGTTACACTCCAGAAAAAAGAGAAAGGGAAACTGGTATACGCAACGCTTCTTATAGATGAAAACGAACCTTACCGCTACGCACAGCTAAACTATAGCATCCCCGATACCGCTGTTTTATCCCTGGTAAAAGCAAATGCGGGCAGATCGTTGCTAAAGCTGCAGGATATTTTTAATGAGGAGGTGCTGACCCTGGAACGCGACAGGCTGTATGATCTGCTCAGGAACAACGGTTACTATGATTTTGCCCGTGCCTACATTGAGTTTGAAATAGACACACTTGATGCAGAGGTTAATGCCACGGCTGTGAGCACCATCATCCGCAACCCCGAAACAGGAGGCAAACACCAGGTTTACACCATCAATAACGTATACTTCAAAACTGATGTAGACCGCTTTGGCATTCCGCGCGACACGATTACGTACAACAACATTAACTACGTAGCCTATAAGCAGAAATACGCGCCCAAGGTGCTGGACAAAAAAGTAGACATTTATCCGGGTGCAAACTATAGCATGCTGCGAACATCTACCACGCAACGCAAAATTGCGGACCTGGACGTATTTCAGTTTAACAATGTGCTTTACAGCAAAACTGCCGATAGTACGAACAGGCTGAATGCCTTTATAAATGCCATACCTTCCAAAAGATTCCAGGAAACTACCGAACTAGGCTTTAACTTCACAGAGCGCAAACCGGGCCCATTTGCCAGTATCCGCCTCCGGATGCGCAATGTATTCGGGGGAGCCGAAAACCTGGACCTGGGGATACGCGGTGGCTTTGAGGGGCAGATAAGCCTTACCAAGGAAAGTGAAACGGTCATGATCAAGGAATTTGGCGGCGACCTGTCCCTTACTTTTCCTACGATACTTGCCCCATACGGACGAGGTCTATTAACGAAGTACAGCCCCCGCACCCGGATTTATACCGGCTATACCAGTGTAGACCGGCAGGAGTATAAACGCTCCAACTACCAGCTTTCGCTCGATTATATCTGGCAAAAGTCGCGCACGCCGCTTCAGGCACCTACCCTGCAATACACATTCTCTCCGCTCAACCTGAATATAGTGCAGGTAGATACCATTTCGCAGGCGTTTAAAGAAAACCTGGAGCGCTACAGCCAGGGTAGCCGCTCCCTGATCGAAAGCTTTAACAGCGCCTTTATATCGTCGATGTCATTCAATGTGATATACAATACAAACGACTTTACACAATCGCGGAATGCACGTTATTTCAGAGGCAATGTGGAGGTAGGCGGCCTGTCGCAGGAGCTGGGCCTGAATGTTACTTTAAACAACCTGCGTACGTACCAGTTTGCACGCTTTAACCCTGATTACCGGCGCTACATTCCGCTGGGCAACAAGCGCTTTTTCGTTTACCGGATCAATACCGGTATTGCCGTTCCTATTTTTAAATCGGAGGTGTTACCCTACGACAAGTACTTTTTTGCAGGCGGCCCTTCCAGCGTGCGTGCCTGGCAGTCGCGGCGCTTAGGCCCGGGCTCGTTTGTACAGACACGCGAAGTAGAAAAGGATGGCGAAGTGGTAATGGTGCCCGATTTTGAAGCAGAGCAGCCTGGTGGTGTACTGATCGAGACAAGCGCTGAGTACCGGTTCAACATTCTCAGTTTCCTGAATGGTGCCTTGTTTGTAGATGCCGGTAACGTCTGGACACTGGAGCAGGACAGCGCCCGTCCCGGCGCCTCGTTCCGTTTCGACTCTTTCTACAAAGAGATGGCTGTAGGTACCGGTTTCGGCCTACGTTTTGACCTGACCGTGCTGGTGCTGCGCTTCGACTTTGCCACCAAGGTATATGCCCCCGGCGGGATAAACGGTAAAAAGTTTGTGCTGGGAGATTTCCGATTCTCAGAGTTCTTCAGTGGCAGCAACCAGAGCAACCTCAATATTGGTATCGGTTATCCGTTCTAGAACTGCTTTCCGGGGCCGGCTGAACCTGGAAATGGCGAAGCTGCAACTAACTTAACTATAGAACTATAGTTACAGCAATAAAGCAATACACCCAACTATAGTTTCGGTAAACTATAAGCCAGCCAACTGCATGCAAATCCTGATTTGGTTAAACACAAAGCCCCACAACTTTAGCGGGGCTTTGTGTTAGGCTCGGCTGACTATAGCTAAACTATAGTTAGCAGCAAAAGGTGTTCAGCATACAAAAACTATAGTTGCTTGCTTTAAGTCTCTTCTGCCCTGGAACTTATAGTTAGTAGTTCAGCAACTCTTCTATTGCAGTGGCAACCTTATCCGGGTTAGGCAGCATCATCTTTTCAAGATCTACGTTCAGCGGAATGGCTGGCAGGTTGGCGGCACCCAATGTATAAATCGGGGCATCCAACTTCTGGAAGCAATCTTTCGATAAGCGGCCAGCCAGCGACTCGGCAAACGAGTTCATAAGCGGCTCCTCGGTCAGTACAAGTGCTTTGCCGTGGCGTTCTACGGAGGCACGAACGGTGTCGTAGTCGAGCGGGTTGAGGGTTCGCAGGTCTACGATCTCGATGCTTCCCGGGAAGCGTTTGGCAGCAGTCTTAGCCCAGTACACGCCCATGCCATAAGTAATCACGGTCATGCTGTTGCCCAGTCTGAGCTGCTCCTCATCGGCATGTTGCACCACGTTGGCTTTGCCCAGCGGCAGAATGTAGTTCTCGTCCGGCTCTATTGTTTTAGCATCCTCTGTTCCGGCAACTTTAGACCAGTACAGGCCTTTGTGCTCCAGCATAATAACCGGGTTCGGGTCCAGGAAAGCGGCTTTCATCAGGCCCTTCATGTCGGCGGCATTACTTGGGTATACTACTTTGATACCGCGTATCGTCAGCAGCGTAGACTCCACACTACCCGAGTGGTATGGTCCGCCACCACCATAAGCCCCGATCGGCACACGTATCACCGACTGAATCGGGAATTTACCTATCGACAGGTAGCAGCTTTTCGATAACTCTTCTACCAGTTGGTTCATGCCCGGCCAGCTGTAATCGGCAAACTGGATCTCAACTATAGCCTTGGCACCCACTGCCGACATACCAGCCGTAGAACCAACAATGTACGCCTCCTGGATCGGGGTATTGAATACGCGGGCATCGCCGTACTTTTTAGCCAGTAACGCCGCCTCGCGGAACACACCGCCCAACTCACCACCTACATCCTGTCCATAAAACAACGCTTCCGGGTATGTTCTCAGGATATCGTCTACGGCATGCAGTGCGGCATCCACCATAATTGCTTTTTCGGCTCCGGCCGGTGAGCGCTCGCCTCTTTCTTCGGTTACAGGGGTTGGTGCAAATTCGTGCTGGTCAAATGTGCTTG
>DATBUF010000130.1:0-2710 GCA_036516435.1 Pontibacter sp. | reverse complement strand
AGAGCGTGTGGCTTTTAGGATACAGTAAGTTCAGGCGCTGGCGCAGGTTCTGAAGGCCAATGCCCCCAAATTCACGCTTTTTATGGGTACTGATGTTGTTTACAGTACTAAACAGCAGGTAATTGTCGCCCACGATCAGGTTGAGCAAAATCCCGATTTCGTTTTTACTCACAAGGCCGTGTTTAAAGGCGTTTTCGACAAGCGTCATCAGCAGCATCGGGGCAATACGTTTGTTCTCAATCTCCCCCTGAATGTTGAACTTGATGCTGGTGTGCTCCCGGAGGCGCAGCTTCTGCAGGTCAATAAAGTTGTGGATGTGTTCCACCTCTTTTCCCAGACTTACCAGTGTGTCGTTGCTCTCGTACAGCATGTAGCGCATCAGCAGCGAGAGCTTCATAATGGCATCCGGCGTTTCCGGCGACTGCTTGTAAGCCAGCGAGTAAATGTTGTTGAGCGTGTTAAACAAAAAGTGCGGGTTCACCTGCGATTTCAGGTAAGCCAGTTCGGCAACCAGTTTCTGATTTTCCAGTTCCTTGTTGCGCCGCTCGTTCCGGATGTAGTTGCCTGTCACCTTCAGGCCGGAACTGATAAACACCAGCACCAAACCACCCAGCCCATACTGCAGCAGCCTTTCGGAGGAGTAAACAGACTCCATGTTCGGATTAAAATCCCGGAACAGAAAATAGTCTACCGGAGATTTTACCAGTCCATACAACATGAGTAGCGCCACCACAGCGGCTATGTACAGCATCAGCTGGTTTCTGGCCAGGAACCTGGGTATAAGCAGGAGCCAGTTAATGTAAAAGATCAGGAGCCAGTAGGTAATCCCGATCAGCACATCCAGTACCCGGTGCGGCGTGAGCGTTTTGGTAGTGCTGATGTAGTACAACACCCAGGCGCCAAATGCCATCCAGATTACCGCATGTATGGCAATCTGGTACCGCTTTTTCAGGTTAGTAGCCGGGAACAAAAAAGATGTAGTACTCAAGCCGGTAAAATGTTTTCGTCAACTATAATTCAGCAGGAGAGGGTACCTGCCTAACTATCATTAAAGATAGAAAAATAAAAGTGGTTTTACCTAAAGCAGCCACTGCACTCTACCAATACCCGCAGAACACCTATTAACCTGTAGTTTTAGCTGATAAAGCAGGTTAGTAAGTGCAGGGCCGCCATTTTCGGGTGATTTGGGCTCCCGGTCTGTGCCTGCCGCCTGCTACGCTATAGTTTGTCTATACTTTCCGGCGATTGGTATAATGTGTTTTGCAGCAAGCCAGATGTTTGTTTACTTGTACTTACATAAAGCTGCCGGCGTGCTGCAGAATATATGCTTGTGCAGCTTTGTGCAACAGAATGTTTGTTGTTTGTTTTAGTATGGAGCGCCACCTGCAGAACAGGTGGCGCTCCTGTTTGCGGGCTACTGCACCATCTTCAGAAACTCATCCTCCGAAAGGATGGTAATGCCCAGCTTGCCTGCTTTTTCCAGCTTGGCAGGACCCATTTTATCGCCGGCTACCAGGTAAGAGAGCTTTGCCGAAATAGAGCTTACCACTTTACCGCCGTGGCTGATGATGACCTGCTGTAGTTCGTCGCGGCTCATGGTCTGGAAAACGCCCGAGATCACAAAGGTCTTCCCTTCGAGTTTATCGCTCTGCATGTCGGGCTGTACTTTCTCTGACTTAAACTTTAAGCCTGCCGCCTGCAACCTCTCCAAGAGCACCATGTGGTCCGGATCCGCAAAATACTCTATTACAGAATTGGCAATACGCTCACCGATCTCGTTCACGGTAATAAGTTCTTCAAAAGTGGCGCCGCGCAAAGCTGCCATGTCTGTAAAATGGTCGGCTAGCTTTTTTGCTACTGTGCTGCCCACAAACCGGATGCCGAGGGCAAACAGTACCCGCTCAAAGGGTGTCTCTTTCGATTTAGCCAGGCTGTTCAGGATGTTGTTGGCTGATTTCTCGCCCATGCGCTCCAGGTTCACCAGCTGCTCAAATTGCAAATCGTACAGGTCTGCTACGTTGCGTACATACCCGGCCTTGTATAACTGCTCCAGGGTGCGTGGGCCGAGCTCATCCACGTTCATGGCCTTGCGCGAGATAAAGTGTTCGAGCTTGGCGAGTATCTGGGGCTCGCAGCCTTTCTCGTTGGGGCAATAAAACTGCGCTTCGCCTTCTACACGCACCAGCGGAGTGTGGCAGGCAGGGCACTCGGTCGGGTAAACTATAGGCTGGCTGTCAGCAGGGCGCTTTTCAAAATCCACACCTGTTATCTTCGGGATGATCTCACCGCCCTTCTCTACAAATACCATATCGCCCAGGCGCAGGTCCAGTCGCTGGATTTCGTTGGCATTATGCACTGAGGCGCGCTTAACTACGGTTCCGGCTAGCAATACCGGCTGCAGCAGCGCTACGGGCGTTACGGCTCCTGTGCGCCCCACCTGGTACTGTATGCCTTGCAGTTGTGTGGCCGCGCTCATGGCCGGGTATTTATAGGCAATGGCCCACCGCGGACTTTTGGCTGTAAAGCCAAGTTCCTCCTGCAGCGCATAACTGTTTACTTTTACTACAACGCCATCGGTAGCAATGGGCAGTTCGTGGCGGCGGGTTTCCCACTCATTAATATAGGCCAGTACTTCATCTACAGAGCTGCACTTGCGCCAGGTATCAGATACCTTAAAGCCCCACTTCTGAATGGCCTCCAGGCTCTCGGA
>DATBUF010000129.1:0-3417 GCA_036516435.1 Pontibacter sp. | reverse complement strand
CTGATTGTGCTGTTTACGCTGGCCCTTACATTTTTAGGCATTCTGGTGAGCCTGGCCCTGAAAGACCAGCTTCGCGCTACCGAAATTCTGATGGTGCTGGCTACGCCCAGCTTCGTGATCAGCGGTTTTACCTGGCCCATGAGCCAAATGCCGGGTTGGGTAAAGCTCATCGCCGACATCATCCCGCTCACACATTTTCTGGAGGCATTCCGGAGGCTGCTTGTTTATGGTGCTGAGTTGCGCCACATCACTCCGCAACTGCAGGCGCTGGGTATCATCACGGTCGTCAGCTTTATTTTGACACTGGTGCTACTGCAGGTGCAGATCCGGAGAGTACCACCGACAGGGCAGCAGGATGTATAACTATAACCTGGACTATGGAGCAGGCTATAGTTTACTTTACTACATGCACTCGGAACTTGCGGCCTTTAATTTTACCATTGCTGAGCTTTTCGGCTATAGTTTGTGCGTCGGCGCTTGGTACGGCTACAAAGCTGGCGCGGTCCTGCACTTCAATTTTTCCGATCTTGTCAGAGGCTAAACCGGTTTCAGCAATCAAAGCGCCTACTATATCGCGTGGGCTGATCTTGTCTTTGCGGCCGGCGTTTATAGTTATAGTTGTGAAGGTAGCTACCTGTGCCGTTTGCTGGGCAGGTGCATTTTTCAGCAGTTCATCCGCTTTTAGCCAGGAGTCCATGCGTACCTGATCCCAGTCACGGAGTTTGCGCTCATCGCGTTGAGTGGCTAAAGTATAAACGGTTCCTTTTTTGCCGGCACGCCCGGTTCTGCCGCTACGGTGCTGGTAAGCCGCCAGGTCATCCGGAAGTTCATAATGAACTATAGTTTCCAGCAACGCAATATCGAGGCCACGGGCGGCAAGGTCTGTAGCTACTAAAACCTGTGTTGTACCGTTGCGGAAAAGTGTCATCATTTTATCGCGGTCGGGTTGCTCCATGCCACCATGCAGGGGGCGGGCAGCTATACCTTCCGCCTTTAGGGCATGGGCCAGTTCATCGGCAGCAGCGCGGGTATTGCAGAACACTACGGTACCACCAGCATCTATAGTTTTCAGAAGACTCACGACCACATCCTGTTTCTGTGGCTGCTCCACTTTTACACCTATCAGTTTGAGCTGGTCCGGAATGGCATTGGCCGAGGCTTTTACAAACTGCGGATTTTTAAGTGATTCCTTGATCAGGTCCTGCACATCCTGTGGCATGGTGGCCGAAAAAAGTATGGCCTGGCGCTTCGCCGGAATAGCTTCCATGATCTGGTCGATTTCCTCTTCAAAACCCATTTCCAGCAATTTGTCGGCTTCATCCAATACCAGTTGTTTTACTGTGCTCAGATCCAAGGTTTTTCGGAAAAGGTGATCGGTTAGGCGGCCTGGTGTAGCTACAGCAATTTGTGGCGGATATGCCAGTGAAGCGCGTTCCTGCGAAAAAGAATGACCGCCATAAAAAGCACTGATCTTTAAATTCGGGATATTCCTGGCATATTGTTTTAGCTCCTGGCGCACCTGCAAGGCAAGTTCGCGCGTTGGTACCAGAATCAGGGCCTGTATCTGCTGCTGCTCCGGATTTATCTGTTGGATTATGGGCAAACCAAAAGCTGCCGTTTTCCCACTTCCTGTTTCGGCCTGCGCTGCCACATCCTGACCACTTAAAAGAAGCGGAATTGCACTTAGCTGGATAGGAGTAGGCGTGGTATAGTTGAGTTCCTGCAAGTTCTGCAGAATAGTAGGATTCAGTTTCAGGTCCTGGAAAGTGGTAGCCATAGTATGCATATAATTTACAAAGGTACAAACCAGCCGGCGCTTTAGCTATTCGCTACTTAGAACAGTCGTCAACTATAGTTTTATGATAAAGTAACTATAGTTGGTGCCTGGCTATAGTTGAAACCGCTGCCAGAGTTGAGTTTATTTCCAGGTCAGCCTAACTATAAACTACAGTTTTTCTCTTTAATTTGAGTCGTTAATAGTTGATAGATGAAATTTCAGACACCGGATACTCTGCCAACCCAGGACCTGCTTTCTAAAGGCCATATGGCGGTGATGCCGCTGGAGGAGTTTGAAAGTGAGCTATCCAACGTGCCGCACCGCCACGATGCTTACCAGCTGTTGTTTGTGCAGGAAACAAAGGGAGGAGATAACCTGATCGACTTCCGGCGCTATGAGATGGTGGCAGGGCGACTGTTCCTGATCGGGCCGGGGCAGACGCACCAGCGGCAATCGTTGCAGGAGCGGGGTGTGCTGGTTTTCTTTTCCGAAGCCTTTCTGCAAACGACTGGTATTACAGCGCACGATGCACTGGTACTGTTTGGCGCCGTGTACCAGCATCCGTACCTCGACCTGAAGCCGGACCTGAAGCAGATCTTTTTACAGCTCACCAAACTGATTGCTGTAGAACTGCAACAGCCTGTTCCGAGCAGTGCAATCCTTTCGCGCTACCTTTTTATACTGCTGAATTACCTGCTCCGCGAGTGCCATGTGCAGATTGCAAAGCTTACCCCTGCCCGCCACACCGAACGCCTGTTCAAGCTCAGCAGCCTGGTAGAAGAGAATTACCTGTATCATAAACCTATTGCTTTTTATGCCGAAGCGCTGGACATTACCCCTAAACACCTGAATAACCTGTGCCGCCAGTACCTGCACACCTCCGTAGCCGATATGCAAAATGCCCGTCTGCTGCTCGAAAGTAAGCGCCTTTTATACTTCAGTAGCCTGTCGGTGAAGGAGATAGCTTACAAGCTGGGCTTTGAGGATGCATCCTATTTTGTGCGTTTCTTTAAGCGGCTGGCAGGTACTACACCGATGCAGTTTCGGGCAAGTGGTTCCGAAAGTACCATTCCTGAAGTTTAATGTGCCGTGACTTTGGTTTGCAGTAACTATAGATTTGCAGGATATAAATTCTATCGATATGCAGGCAAATCAGAAAATAAAAGCGATCGGGATCGGGTTATTGGCATCTGTTTTCTTTTGCTCCACTTACGTCATGAACAGCTTTATATCGGCTGGCAATGGCCACTGGGCCTGGACGGTTTCCCTGCGGACCTTCTTCATGCTCCTTATCTTGTTGGTTATACTTCAGGCTAAGCGGCAACTGAAGCCCTTGCTGCACATCCTCAAAAAACAACCCGCCGTGTGGTTGTTCTGGGGGAGTATCTGGTTTGGGGTGGTATATGTGCTGCTTACTGCCGCTGCCTCGCTGGGGCCGGGCTGGCTGATTGCCGGTGTGTTTCAGTTCACTATAGTTGCCGGCATATTGCTGTCTCCCTTTCTGTATAAAGACAGCCGGGCAAAAATACCTGTGCGGGCGCTCTTATTATCTATGCTGATTTTGGTTGGAATTGCCCTGATGCAGTGGAGCCAGCGAAACGGTGCTTACACCGATGCTCAACTCCTAAGCTGTATCGTAT
>DATBUF010000128.1:0-2449 GCA_036516435.1 Pontibacter sp. | reverse complement strand
TGTAGAGCTATGGTCGGGAGAGCAGGTGCAGGTGTTCAGTATGTTTAAGCACACGGCCAGCAAGGTAGCTGTTTTTGAGCCGTACTTAGGTGCTATTGACCTGCAGGATGCTCTGAGCCCTGAAGTATAGAATTCCTCGGTACGTAAGCCGCGCCTCTGCCTGAACGTTGTATGGGGCTCTTCTATGGCTGTACTTGTATTGTCCAGAATTAGTACTAGCTAACGACTTTGTTGCAAGGGGTCTATTCTTTACCACCCTGTTCTTTTTGGAACAGGGTTAGGTTACCTTACAGGCAAGCGGCATTCCCTGCTGCCTGTATATGTTTAGTATTCTGCATTTTAATATAGCTTCAGCTTTCTGATTTTCTATATGCCTGGCTCTCATGTTAGCCGAGAATGTTGTCTTGTAGCGAAACATTGCCACTTCACTCAAACTCCTTTTATGGTACCTTTCTTTTACCTTCCAGGCTTTCTTATCCTGCCCCATTATATATTCCACCGCCTCATTGCGCTGCTTTAGATACTCAGGTAATGGTTTCTTGCTGGTCCCCTTCCGGACCACGGCCCCTTTTTTGGGCGGAATGACCTGTTTAACAGCACTACCCAACACCTGCCGCAGTTTGAAGTCGTCGTAAGCCCCGTCCCCAATAAAACTGCTCACACACCTGGTCTTGTCACGGAGCATGTCGCAGGCTGCCTGGGCATCCTCGGCACTATTGCTTGTCAGGCTCACGCAGACAATCTCCTGCGTGTTACTGTTTATACCAATATGCAGCTTACGCCAGGTTCTGCGCTTACTGGCTCCGTGTTTCCTTACTTTCCACTCTCCTTCTCCGTAGACCTTCAGGCCAGTAGAGTCAAGGGCTATGTCTATCTTGCTGTTACCGGCCAGGGCCTTGCTTACTTCTACCGGAAGGCAGCCCTGCCGGCGGCAAAGGGTTGTATAATCCGGTACGGCATACATGCCATAGCCCAACATGGTCAACAGGCTTGACACAAAGCCGGTCGTCTGACGAAGAGGCTGATGATACACATACCCCAACAGCAGGCAGCACTGGATCACGCAATCGGCATATAACTGCTCGCCTACCACCTTTTTAGACGTATCAATGTCCCGCCAGCTCCGCAGCACCGAGTCTTCCACCCAGATAGTGAGGCGCCCGCGCTCAACTAAGCTCTTATTATAGGCTCTCCAATTCTTGACTTTGTACGTATCTTTAAGGGGGGGTGTGGTGGATGTCCGCATCGCTTCTTATAGGTTTGGTCACTCATAAGATACGCTACAACCCTCTCCTTTATTAAACAAACCCGTTGCAACAAAGTCGTTACAAACTATAGACAAGCTGTAGCTATGTGAAATGATCACAGTCTTTGGGTTGAGCGCCTTTGACTTGTTGCGGTTGCGCAGGCAATCCGACGCAGGAGGATAGCAAGAAGGCAGCAGCGCGATGCCCAAAGACGGGGCCGCTCGGCCCGAGAGAGCCAAGCCAACTATAAAACAAAGGGCAGGTAAAGCTCCCAGGAATACAGATCACTATGAAACTATAGCTTGTGGCAAGTTGCAACTATAAACCTATAGCTTGATGCCAGCTGCGACTATAACCATCTATTTGAACTATAACAGTTATAACTCATAGCCGAGCTATAGCATACCACACCCACTACAACCCATCACCTAATAACTGCCATTATACTTCCGCACAAACCACTCTGTTGTAATCAGGGCCAGTAGAACAAAAAATAGCCATTTGAGGTCTACCATGTCACGCACATCTTCAGTGCTATCAATTACCGGTTTATAGTTGGCTTTTAGAATAGCCTCTTCCAATTGCTTTAAAGTGCCCGGGTAATACAAACTGTTGCCAGTATTGCTGGCGAGTTGGTAAAGCAGGTTATGGTCGGCTACAGCGTGCAGGGCTTCTAATTGCAGTTCCTCTACTATAAACTCGCCTTTATCCTGCTGCAGCGAACCGTTGATGCGGGCAGTAGCGGTGTAGGTATAGCGGCCACCGGGTAGGGTACCAATGTTTACACCTGCCTGGCTCTCGCCGTTGGCAAATGTAAATGATTTGGATTGCCCTACTTCGTTCGTAACCTTTAACGTAATATTCTGGCCGTAGATTGGCTCCAGAGCCTCGTTGTAGGCTTCGGCTTCAAAGCTGATCTCATCGTTGCTGGTGTAGTCTGTTTGGGCGGGGTATACGTTCAGGCGTTTCTTGTTGCGGGGGGCACTCAGCAGTTGCACCAGGTTCGTGATCAGTTTGTCGTACACCACCGGACGCTGGTTGTTGGCGGCCTCGGTGAGGCGCCATTGCCAGGTACCCGATGCCAGCAAGGTCGCATGGCGTGTATTGCCGTTAGTCTGTACAGTAAGCAGTGGCTTGGTAGTGCGTACGCTGCCTACTTGCTGGTATAGTACCGTTTCGGTGTTAGGCGCTACCTGGTAGTC
>DATBUF010000127.1:0-5264 GCA_036516435.1 Pontibacter sp. | reverse complement strand
CTTAGTTTCAGTGAAATATACTCTACTGGTAAGGTAACATTACAGGTGGCACCTACCCCAACAAGTACGCGGGGGAATGCAATCGCTTTTTCCTACGGGCAGGTAACTTACCCGCAACGGGCAGCCTACACCGGAGGGCAGCTCACGTTCTATACCGACTCATTAAAAGCGAAGGACTTTTACTATGAGTTTCCTGCAGCACCGGCAAGTGCAGTGGCATATGATGTAACAGACCCTCTGAATGTAATTCGCATTGATGGCAGCAGTGCGGGAACTGGAAAAGGTTTTATGGTGCAGGGTGGCGTGAGTACGAGGAAGATACTTATTGCTGAACTGAGTAAACCATTTAAGCCGACAGGCACTGAGAAGAATATTAAGTTCAGGAAGATTACTCCAGATGCGCACAACTATATAGTTTTAACAAATAAGCGGTTAATGAAGAAGGCGCTCGGCTCAGAATTGCGTGCACCGGAACAGTATGCTGCTTACAGGGCTTCTCAGGCAGGCGGAGGCTACGATACACTGGTTGTGCACATGGACCAGGTTATTGATCAGTTTCACTATGGGGAGTACTCTACTAATGCAGTGCGTCGGTTCATGAAGTTCATGCTAACTTCAGACAGGCCAAAGCATCTTTTCATTATTGGCAAGGGGGTGAAGTACGCCTCTGACGAGTATAGGGAAACATATGGGGGTAGGTTCAGCTACTATCATATAGGAGCGCGGCATCCTAAGGTGTACGAGATGGATCTGGTGCCAACCGGCATTACTCCCTCCTCAGATATATTTTTCACGGCAGACTTCCATAACGACTCCTACACACCTGCAGTGCCGACAGGCAGACTTGCTGTAACTAAGCCTGAAGATGTAATCAATTATCTGAATAAGGTAAAAGAGTATGAAGCTACCCCCGAGGGGCTCCCGTGGAGAAAGAATATTCTTCAGCTAGGAGGAGGTACAAGTGTAGAGCAGATCACTTTCATTTCAAACTCTTTGCGAGGGTATAAGGAGATCGCACAGGGACCTTACCTGGGAGCAAATGTGATAGAAAAGTACCGGCAAAATGTAAGTCAGGTTACAGAGTCGATAAATGTCTCTGCTGAAGTGAATGCAGGACTGTCGCTGTTAACTTTTTATGGCCATACTTCGCCTAGTGTTACAGACCTGGATATAGGGTTAGCCTCTAGTCCTTTAAACGGATATAACAACAAAGGTAAGTATCCTGTAATCTTAATGAATGGCTGTAACTCAGGGGATGCCTTCATCTATAATAACAGGTCCTTTGGGGAGGATTGGGTAAATACGCCTGATAAGGGAGCGATTGCCTTTATAGCCCACTCTGATGCCGGAGATCTTTACGCGCTAAGGCCATATGCTTCTTACTTCTACGCCACAGCTTTCCAGGATCCGGAATACTATGGGAAGACGATAGGAGAGGTACAGCAGAAAACTATAAGCCGCCTGCTACAGAATAGCTACAGCTATATAACGGTAGCTATGGCCATGGAAATGTTGCTGCAAGGTGATCCAACTGTAAAGCTTTACGCACCATCAAAACCGGACTATGTTGCAATCGAGAGTGAGAGTGATATTGTAAGCGCTGTACCAGGCGAAATTCTGACTGCTGCTGCCGAGAAGTTTAACATAAAGCTAGGTGTGCGAAACTGGGGGAAAGCCATTACGGACTCAGTAACTGTAACAGTAAAACGCATCTTAGCAGATAACACACAACTGGAGCCCGTGAAAGTTAGAGTGCCTCCTATTCTGAATAAGGATACCCTGGTGATACCTGTAACTAATACTGGTATAGCGGCCTTAGGAATGAATACATTTGAAGTTACCCTGGATGGTGATTTTGAGATTGAGGAACTGGACGAGATGAATAATGTCGCTCGCTTCCAACATTATTTCCCTGCGAGTGGCCTGGTGGCAATTACTCCGCCAGAGTTTGCAGTGGTAGACGGAAGGAGTATAAAGATAGCTGTGCAGACTACCCTCTCTGACGCAAGCAGGCAGGGATTTTACCTGGAAGTGGATACTACTTATCACTTTAATAGTAATCTGAAAAAGTCTTTTACACAGCCGAATGGTCTGATAGCAACCTGGGATGTAAACACCGCCTCTATTGGTAACTTACCGGACAGTACTGTTTTTTACTGGCGCACACGTTTCCAGCACTATGGTGCCGGAGAAGATACACTATATGCTACAAGCTCTTTCAGGGTGATTAATGGAGCAAAATCTGGCTGGTCGCAGAGCCATGTTGGGCAGTTCAAGCAGAGTGGTCTTGCAGGGGTGAAGTTGACTGAGGATACACCGACATGGGAGTTCTCCCAACTTAAAGCAGATATAGAGATAAGAACAACCGGCGGTGATACCAGATTTAAAATACCTGTCCATAATATAGTTATCAATGGCAGACCATTGATACACCAGGGATGTAGCAATCCGACCGGCAGTGCGGCACCAAGGTTGATCTTAGTAGTGTTAAACGATAAGACGCTAGAGCTTGTGGAGAACATTGTGCCGGCATATGCCTGTTCTGCTGAGCCGTTTATGTACGATTTCGGAGATCTAAACAACGCTGCTAACAGAGCTAAGATCGAAACATTTTTCAAGGCGGTGCCGGAGGGGTATTATGTTGCAGTAATTGGTATCAACAAGGTGCCTTATGCTCTTTTTACGGCGGCGCAAAAAGCTGCCCTAAGCAGCATTGGTTCTAAATTGATTCATGGACTTGCCACCAGTCACCCCTTTGCTATAGTCGGCCAAAAGGGTGCAGCACCCGGAACTGCGCAGGAACTGACTGCCTCTGCAGAGGACCCAACTCCGGCCACTTCGCAGGACATCGTGTTAAGGACGCGCCTGCTTTCTAATCAGCAGTCAGGGACCATTACTTCCACGCTCATCGGGCCTGCACTTAGCTGGGGTACACTGCATCATAACATTGAGAAGTTCGGAGAAGGAGATGATACATATAAGTTACGGGTAATCGGGGTTGACACAACAGGCGCTGCATCGGTGATAATAGAGGAAGTAACATCCAAATCATTTGACCTCTCCACAGTTGATGCGAGAACTTACCCGCACCTGCAACTACAGGCAGAACTATCTGATGTTACGGATCGCTCTGCGCCGCAGCTGAAACAGTGGCTGGTATTTTACGAAGCAGCACCGGAAGGCGTAATCAGGCCGGACCTGGTGGAGGTGAACGAAACGATATTAACGGAGCAGGCCAACAAAGGGAAAATTACCCTGCCGATGGCTTTCCAGAACATTACGCCTTTTGCGTTCCGCGATTCGCTGGCAGTGGATGTAACTGTTACCGGTAGTGGCATACAACCCATACAAAAGCGTCTGAAACTCGCGCCGCTTGCCGGAAACGCAACAGCCACGTTTAACTTCGAGATGAACACGCTGGCACTGGATGGGACCTATAAAGTAAGCATGTACGTGAACCCGCGCCTGCAGCCCGAACAGCACTACTTCAACAACATTTATGAGGTGCCATTTAAAGTGAAATCCAAACTGCACCCGATTATGGATGTAGCCTTTGATGGCGTGCACATTATGGATGGAGAACTGATCTCACCGAGCCCGCTGATCAGTGTGGTGGTGAAAGATGAGAACAGGCAGGCTTTCCTGGAAAATGCTTCGGGAATGTCTGTTGTGCTCGTGGACGGGCAGGGAGCCGAACGGGAGATAGCGCTGGATAAAACATCAGCAGACGTAGAACACCTGGAAATTTTCCCGGCCACCGATAAAAGCGACTTCAGAGTTGAGTTTAAGCCGCAGCGACTGGAAGATGGCCGCTATACTATGGAAATACGCGCCAGGGATGTAGCCGGAAAGCAGTCGGGTATTTCGCCTTACCGTATCAATTTTGAGGTAGAAAATCAATCGGCTATCACCAACTTTTACCCGTACCCGAACCCGTTCTCAACCAAAACAAACTTTATTTTTACGCTGACTGGCGCTACAATTCCGGATCATATCAAGATCCAGATCTTAACTATAACCGGCAAGGTGGTGAGGGAGATTATGAAGGAGGAGCTGGGGCCGCTGCGTATTGGCAATAACAAAACCGAGTACGCCTGGGATGGCACCGATATGTATGGCGATAAGCTGGCAAACGGTGTGTACCTGTACCGCGTAGTGGTAAGCCGTGGCGAGGAAACCATGTACCACAAGCAGAAGTACGGCGACAAAGCCTTTAAGAACGGCTACGGCAAGATTTACATCCTGCGCTAAGTATTGCCAGCTATAAAACAGAAAAGGAGCAACGCTATAGTTGCTCCTTTTCTGTTTTATAGCTTCCGCTTCAGCGTTATAAAACTATAGCTGTACTTGTTCTTCTCGTCCGGTTCATGCTTTTCTTCTGATATCATTTCCCAATCATTCTCATCCAGCTCAGGAAAGAACGTATCGCCCTCGAATGTGTGGTGCACGCGTGTCAGGTAGATAGTGTCTGTTTTAGCTAAAGCTTGTTTATAGATCTCAGCTCCACCAATTATGTACACGTCCTGATCTATAGTTTGCGCTTCGCTAATTGCTGCATCTACGGAGTTCACAACAATACAGCCGGGCGCTTCAAAGTCCTGCTGACGGGTGATGATAACGGTAGTGCGTCCCGGCAGTGGCTTCCCTATCGACTCATAAGTTTTGCGCCCCATCAGAATCGGGTGGCCCATGGTCAGGTTTTTGAAAAAGCGCAGGTCGGCGGGCAGGTGCCAGATCAACTGGTTATCTTTCCCGATCACGTTATTTTCGGCAACGGCTACAACTATAGCTATCATGAGATTAATGTGCTAATTGGTTAATGTGTTGAAAATCTGGCAAGTGAGGTGTTCTTACGTTTATCGCACTGAACTGGTATTTCTGCCGAACTATAGTCGGGCGTGCCGGCGGGGCCGTCGGGCTCTCGCGGCTCGCTCTATAGTTGGTGCCCAACTATAGGAGCTCAGACAACCGCTCCATCCTTCACGCAAACTACAAACTATAAACTAAAACTATAGCCGCGCAGCAGATCGGCAAGTGGCATGCGCTTTTTACCTTCCATTTGCAGGTCAAGTATAGCTACGGCGGCATCAGCAGTCTTTAGATGCAAAAAGGTTTTGTTATCGGTAAATACGGTGCCTGGTGCGCCTTCATAAGCGGCGTTTTCCAGCACCTGTACTTTAAAGATCTTAAAAGTTTTATCGCCGATGCGGGTCCAGGCGGTGGGGTAAGGCGACAGGCCACGTACAAAATTCCGCACCTGTTCG
>DATBUF010000126.1:0-3682 GCA_036516435.1 Pontibacter sp. | reverse complement strand
TAACATTGCCGATGGGTTCCAGGGCACAGACCTGAATTTCCCGTTTGCGGGTATCCCAGGGCTGGAGGTAAGTAACGTAATTCCTAACAATAATCTGAAACCGGAAAATACAGGTTCCTGGGAAATTGGGGCAGATATCAGGTTCTTTAATGACCGGATAAGATTAGATGCAGCTTATTTTGATTCCAAATCTGTGGATCAGATACTATCGGTGCCTATCTCTTTTGCGTCAGGTTTTGGCGCTGCTAACCTGAATGCAGCCACTGTACGCAATAAAGGCCTGGAGTTACTTATTGGTGGCGTGCCTTTCGAGACCAATGACTTCTCATGGGATGTGAGCGTTAACTTCACTAAAATCGACAACACAGTAGAGGATGTAGCGATAGGAACCGAAATATCTTTAGGAGGCCTGTCTTCTGCCGCACTGGTTGTTTCTGAAGGAAGACCTTACGGCACTTTCCTGGCAGAAGATTACCTGCGCGATCCACAAGGGCGCATTGTAGTGAACCCTACAACGGGCAGACCAAGATCCTCTACCGAGCAAACCTACCAGGGCAGCATACAGCCGGACTGGACAGGTGGTCTGGTAAATACCTTCAAGTACAAGGGAGCGCGTCTGTCTATTGTGTTTGATACAAGACAAGGTGGTAAAATGTACTCCAGAACCAGGGGAACACAGCGCTTTGCAGGTACAGCTCCTGAAACGCTGTTCAACGACCGTCAGCCATACATCATCCCTAATTCTGTAGTAGAAGTTGGCAATACAGGAGAGTATGTCGAGAATACAACCCCGCTTACCAATGATAACCTTTATGATTACTGGGGCAACCTGCCGGAAGGTACAAACATCATAGATGCTTCCTTTACGAAGCTGAGAGAAGTGAGCTTGTCTTACAGACTGCCTGACTCAATCACTGAAAATACTTTCCTTGGCGGTATCGAAGTTGGTGTTTCCGGCAGAAATCTGATTCTCTGGACTCCTGATGAGAACACCTACATTGACCCTGAAATGAACAGCTTTGGTAATGGCAACCTGCAAGGTTACGACTATAGCAGTAACCCAAGTACACGCTCCTGGGGTGCTAACATCAGAGTTACTTTCTAAGCCACCTGAAAAAAGAAATCATGAAAAAGATACATAAATACTTACTCGCTACGGTAATAGCCTCATTTATGAGCTTAACTGCCTGCGAAGACTTCCTGGACGTGAATACGGATCCTAACAACCCGGCTGAGTCTACGCCAGAGTTCACATTGCCAGCTGCCCAGGGTGAATTAGCCTACGTGCTGGGTAACCAGTTTCAGTTTTTGGGAAATTTCTTTGCACAACACTGGACACAGGCTGGTGCCGCTAACCAATATTGTGTGTTAGAGCTGTATGAGATACAATCATCCAGTTATGATGCACGCGTTTGGGGTGAGCTCTATGCCGGTGCTCTGAACGACTTTAAGTTTGTGGCTGATGAAGCAATAGCAAACGGACAAACAAACTACGCAGCTATCGGTCAGATCATGCAGGTTTACACGCTGCAGGTGATCACAGATGCCTGGGGAGATGTACCGGCTGCCGCTGCATTGCAAGGGCTTGAAAATCTTAACCCGGAGTACCAGGCCCAGGAGGAGATCTACGATGATCTGATTGCAAGGTTGGATTCAGCCATTGCCCTGATAGACCTGGAAGCAGATACCCCCGACCGGGATGATCTGGTATTTGGTGGTGATATGGAGCTCTGGAACAAGTTTGCCAACACGCTCAAACTAAAAATTTATCTCCGCCAGGCCTATGTAAGACCCGATGTGGCCCAGGCAGGAATACAGGCCATGTACAGTGCCGGTGCCCAGTTTCTGGAAACAGGCGAAACTGCAGACGTAGAGTTTGCTGACCAGACTCAAAACAGAAATCCTTTTTACCAGACACAGGTGGTGTTTAGAGGAGGCGTAGATGTTGTGGCCAGTAACACAATCCTTAACTATCTGGAACAAACAAATGACCCGCGCATTGATGAGTTTTTTGCCCCCGCGCAAACTGGTGCCAATGCCGGAAATTTTGTTGGTGTAGACCAAGGGGTGGAGTGTACGCCCGAGAGAACAGGTGACCAGTCAAACACAGTTTCTAAACCTGGGCCTGCTGTAGCAAGCCCTGCAACAGCGGTGCCCTTTATTACAGCTGCAGAGAGCTACTTTCTGCAGGCAGAGGCCGCTGCCAGAGGCTGGACAGGTGGTGCAGCCGATGCCAGTGAGCTATATGCCCAAGGTATCAGAGCATCACTTGATTATGTAGGCGAAGATGTTGAAGAAGCAACAGCCTTGTTGCAACGGCCCGGAGTAGCATACCCGACAGGCGGATCTGTTGAAGCACAGGTAGAGCAGATCATCACCCAAAAGTGGGTTTCGTTTAGCGGTACGCAGGGTTTTGAGGCCTGGACAGAATTCAGAAGAACTGGTTATCCTAGCTTTATAGAGCCTTCAGCGGCATCTACACTCGAGGAAGGCTTAATTCCTAAACGACTGGTGTATCCAAATACTGAGGCTACCAGAAATACGAATTATCCTGGCCTTGTGGAGGTAAATGTACCGGTTTGGTGGGATGTGAAAGACTAATGCTTAAATGTGAAAATATGAAAAGTATAAATAAAACCTTCATAACCGTCTTACTGTCTGCAGCCGCGATGCTAATGGGTTGCGAGAAGGACGATGAAACGGCTAATGTCTCTTTTGTAACTACCTACCCTGTAGTGAACATCGTCGGGGAGCAATGGGAGGTCCTGCAAGTAGGGGAAGCCTTTGCTGATTCCGGTGCGGAAGCTTTGGAGGGCGAAGCAACTATAGATTATACCACCAGCGGCTCCGTTGATACGAATACGCCTGGTGTATATGTGCTTACCTATACTGCCGTAAACCAGGAGGGATTTTCTACATCGGCAAGAAGATATGTAGGGGTGATCACACCTGCTGCCGCTGCGATCGATTTAAGTGGACAATATCAGCGTAATGCGGGAGCGCTAGGTGTATCAACAGTAACGCGCATAGCGCCGGGCCTTTACGAAACCAACAATGTTGGCGGCGTTGCTGCTCCCGGACCTGCAACTACTGTCAGGTTCTACCACTATGATGTTTCCAAGCTAGGTGTGCCGCCACAGGATGTGCAGGGTAGCGAGTTTGCAGCTGTTGATGCCACTGTAATTCCTGGTGTGAGTTATAGTTGGTCAGTGATCAACTCAGGGTATGGTGCTGCTCTTCGCACTTTCGTTAAACTATAAAATCTTACAGATATGAAACTGAAATATATTTTACTGCCTGTCATGTTCCTGTCTGTAGGTGTGCTGACCTCCTGCGATGATGACGAAGACGATGAAATTGAATACACGGCTACGTATCCACTATCCGGCGACTGGACTGTAAGCTATAGTATAGAGACCGCACCGGGGCAATTTGAGCCTCTGGTAGAGAATGGGGAGCTACTTATCTATAATACATCCGAGAACGTAGCTACCCAAATTTGGGTGGATGACCACGAAAACTTCTGGAATTTTAAAGTTAAGGCAAACGCTGATATAAGTACGCGCACATTTAGTGCCCAGAATGCTGTAAGCGTTGCAATGACAGAGGATGAAGAGGGAAATCCGATACCTTATGATATTGAAGTGAATATTACAGATGGGAAAGTGTTTGAAAATGCTGT
>DATBUF010000125.1:0-2481 GCA_036516435.1 Pontibacter sp. | reverse complement strand
GGTGCCGGGGTAAGAGGTGGCCGTATAGTAGATAAAACCGCCACCGAGTTTGGCATACGGTACAACAAAGCGTTTACGGGAAGAGCGGTATCCCCCGGATCCACTATAGGAATCCAGCAGGTTAAAGAGCACACTGCCTGTTACCTCCAGCACATCGGTCCGGAAGGACAGGTTAAGCGGCCGTGTAGGATCTTTTTCGGTAGCCCCGAGTTTGATAAAGTCCAGGTTTACACTAGCCGACCAGGTTGGATCAAACTTATACAGGGCTCCAATGCCGAATGCCGGGCGGAACTCGTTGCATCCCGGTGAACCACAGATACTACTACGTACAGCAGCCGTACCAACACTCCCGATTACCACAAGCCCGCGCTCGGGTACTTTACTTTCCTGCTGCATGCGCCGCAACACCAAAGACTGTCCTGCTGCTTCTGTAAAAGCCAGCAGAGAGCAAAGTAGCAAGGTATAAACTGCAATTTTCCTGTTCATGTCAAACACAGGTAGGTAAAAGGTTTGTTATCAAGGTAAAGTAGCTGGTTGTGGCCGGAGAAAACATAACTACGCTTGCCAGTGCTGTAACATTTGAACGCTACAACAGCATGCTTTCATCTACGCTGCAATTTTTAAAAGGATGATTAAAAAGTGATAATTACATCATTATATTAAAATAATGTAATACTATAATCTCACCTCCTGTTGCAGCTATAGTTTGCGCTGTTTACTTGCGTGTCGGTAGCTCCTGCAGGCGCTTGTCTGCTACCCGTATAAAGTCCAGTACCAGTGCAGCCGCATCAGCATAAAAGGGCTGGTTAATCTGCTCAAACTCATCGGTGTGGCGGTGGTAATGGGCATGATCCTCTACGCCAAAATATACGAACGGAATGCCTCGCTTATGAAACTGGAAATGATCGGACTGCCCGGTCCAGTCGTCAGGGCCTTGCTGCGGATCATCGTGGCCAAGTTTTAAGGCAGCATGCTTGCGGGGCTTTACCTGAGTGAGCAGCGGTTTAAGTGCAGGATAATGGTACGTGCCACTGGCGTATAGTTCGCCTTTGCTGTTAATACTGAGCATGTCCATGTTCACGTTCAGCACGATGTCCTGTATAGGCAACGGCGGATTTTCAAGAAAGGCATCAGCACCCCGTAGCCCTTGCTCTTCGGCATCGGGTGCTACAAAAACCAAGGTGTGTTTCGGAGGATTGTTGCTAAAGTATTGTGCTATGGCCAGCAGGGCACCTACGCCTGAGGCATTGTCATCGGCCCCGTTGTAGACTTCCCCTTTCTGGGTACCCACATGATCGTAGTGGGCTGTAATTACAATAGTTTTTTTGGATTTGCCCGGAATATAGCCTACCAGGTTTACGCCCTGTTGCTGCTTCCCACGCCGGTCAGTAAAGGTAAAGGCTTGCTGATAATTGTTCTGGTACGCCTTTAGGCCGATCTGTCGGAATCTTTTGAGGATGTAGTCACGGGCCATTTCGCTGCCCGGAGTTCCGGTGAGCCGCCCGCCCAACGAGTCGGAAGAAAGTATACGAACGTCCTGAAGCAACTGACCGGACTGCAGCAACTGCTTTTGCTGTGCGAGTCCGGTCAACGGTAGGGCTAGTAGTGCCCCAACTATAAGTTTCTGTAGCATGCACCAAAGTAAGCAGAAGCTGCTCTTAAAAGCAACAGCCTGCCTGCCTTAGCTTACCAGCGCACCCAGCTCTTCTGGTCGCGGATGGCCTGCTGCGTGTTGTATTTTTTAAAAGGATCACTCGAGATCTGTTTTACAACACGATCTGTTCGCAACACTATGTTACCCATTTTAACCCACCCCTGTAACATTGTATTTTTTACAGTGTTGTTAGCTGATAACTGCTCGCGGCTTACGTTTACATCTGTGTTCATTTGTCGGCTAATTAGTTGGTTATATGTGCTCCAACATCACAGATGCAAGGAATGTGCCATGCTACGGGTACTTTTTTCTAAAGTTACAGTTCTTTCTAATAAATTATCAGAAATATTACATTACTTAGTAACCGAAATGTAAGACGGCAGCTCGAAAGGGCCAATGGAGGTTTGTATAGTTGGCTTGATCTGCAAGGATACAGCCGGTTTGTTCTCTCCCTTCTGGTTAAGCAGCATCGCCAGTTGCAACAACTGGTTGATATCCACACTACCTTCGTTTCCGGTCAGTTTCACAGGCGAGCTCACGGTAATGGTGTTTACGCCTTCTTTCAGTTCTACTGGCTGGCTTACCAACCCGCTTACTGCCTGCTGCCCATCTACCAGCAGTTGCCATTTGAGCTGCTGCACCGTCATGGTTCTGTCTTTACTCCCTTCAGGCAAAGTAATGCGTAGCCCCAGCGTTGAGGTAGCAGCAAGCTTGTTCTGAGAAATAGCACTGAAAAGCAGGGTAGCATCCGAGAATGAAAAGTCATTTATATCGGCTTTGTTCAGCAAGCTTACACCATTCAGCTTTAGCGCCTCGATACCAACCAG
>DATBUF010000124.1:0-2709 GCA_036516435.1 Pontibacter sp. | reverse complement strand
ATCTCTGGCCCTTGCTCTGGATGCACAGACAGTGCTGCGGCCAGATCTTCGGATACTGGTCATGAGCGCTACCTTAGACACTGCAACTATAGCCAGCTGGCTCCAGGCACCTGTTATCCGAAGCGAGGGAAGGCAGTATCCTATAGCAACACATTACTTGACACCTGCAGAAGTAGCATCAGCCGGAAACAGACCTGCCGAACGCCTGAGCAACCTTGTCCCCAAAGCCATCCGGAGAGCCCTGGCCGAGGAGCCGGAAGGTGATTTGCTGTGCTTTTTACCGGGGATGGGAGAAATGCGAAAAGTGGCAGCCCAGCTCGAAAGTAAACTACCCGCAACTATAGACATGCACCTGCTGCACGGCGACCTGCAGTTAACGAAGCAACTTGCGGCTATACAACCAGCACCGCAGGGCAGGCGCAAAGTAGTGCTGGCAACAAGCATTGCTGAAACCAGCTTAACGATAGAAGGTGTAAAGATTGTGATTGATGGCGGCTACTCGCGTGTGCCGCGCTTTGTGCCGCGTACTGGTCTCACTACCCTTGCCACCATATCGGTATCGAAAGCAGCCGCAGATCAGCGCCGGGGCCGCGCCGGCCGTTTGGGACCTGGTGTCTGCTACCGCCTCTGGACCACGGCCGATCAACTACAGTTACCTGACAGGCAGCTCCCTGAAATTTGCGAAGCAGACCTGACGGGCCTAGCTCTGGAACTGGCCATCTGGGGCATTAAAGATGCTACGGCATTAAACTGGCTCGACACACCGCCTGCTGCTGCACTTGCCCTAGCCCGCGACCTGCTGCTGCGTCTGGAGGCAATAGACAGGACCGGCAATGCAACACCTCATGGCAAGGCACTGGCATCCTTAGGTTTATCGCCAAGATTGGGGCACCTGGTTGTTCGGGGCAAGGAAACCGGCTATGGTGCCACCGCCTGTGCGCTGGCGGCCCTTCTATCCGAGAAAGATATTCTGAGGCAACTCGAAGCTGGTCGTGGCAATGTACTACCTGACCTCGCATTAAGACTTGAGATACTGAGTGGAAAACGGCCACCTCTACCTGGCTTTGTGCTGGATGAAAACGCATTGCGCCGGGTAAAAGAACAGGCGCAGCACCTGATGCAGCGTACACGCACCACTGGCCAAACTATAGAACCAGATGCAGGAGGCATTTTAACAGCGCTGGCTTACCCCGACCGCCTGGCACAGCGTGAGGCCTCAGGCAGAATAAGGCTGGTGAACGGGCAGAGAGCAACCTTGCAGACTGAGCTATACAGTGAGGCAGCCTACTATAGTATTGCGCATCTTGAAACGGGAGGTCAGGCACGGGTATTATTGGCAGCCTCATTAAGTAAGGCAGAAATACTGAAGTATTTCGCTGCACAGACAGAGGAAGTAGATGAAGTACGGTTTGATGCCACTACAGGCAGGGTTATTTCCCGCAAGATCACACGCTTAGGCGCACTGGTATTACAGGACCTGAGCCAACCCACACCGGATGCAGACCAAGTAGCAGCTATACTTTTGCAGGTACTACAGGAGAGGGGTATCGAAAAGCTGCCCTGGTCAGAGCAAGCCCTGATAACCAGGCAACGACTGGCATTCCTGCACCAGCTGGCACCGGCGCAATGGCCTGATGTATCGGATGAAGCGTTGGAAGCAACTATGGAACTATGGCTGCTCCCGCATCTGGCTGGCCTGCAGAGCATAGAACAGGTAGCGAAGCTGGACTTTAATGAGATACTGCTATCGGACCTGACTTGGGAGCAACGGCAGGAGATGGACCGCCTGGTTCCAACACACCTGCAAGTACCCAGCGGCTCGCGCATTACAATCAACTACTCCGACCCAAGTGCTCCTGTACTAGCTGTGCGCCTGCAGGAAGTATTTGGCCTGCTGGATACGCCACGCATAGGAGGCGGTAAAGTGCCGCTGCTCATTCACCTTCTTTCGCCTGCCTCGCGCCCGGTACAGGTTACCCGCGACCTGCGCAGTTTCTGGACATCAGGTTATTTTGAAGTACGCAAAGACCTGCGCGGCCGCTACCCCAAACACCACTGGCCTGACGATCCACTGGCAGCTATTCCTACACGTGGCACCAAGAAGCGGCCTCTGTAAACTATAAAAGCCAAAGCCGCTAGCGAGTAGTGGCTTTGGCTTTTACAGATATGAATGTGATTTAAGAAAAGTCCCTGTAAAGAAAGGCTGCTGTATGCTTTGTTTTACCTGAGTTGGTTATCAGTTCTGTTTACAATCTGCTGCCACAAATGCCTTTCACTCAGGTCAGAGCAGCAAATCTGTGCAGCATGTAAGTCGTTAAGGGTGAAACAGCCTTCCTCTTTCCAGACCTGATAAAAGGCAACTATAGATAAAGATCTCCGGCAGCCTCCGGCTGGTACAGGATCGCCTCTACCTTGTAAGATACAGTTCCCTGCGGGGCTGGCCACTCTACTTCATCCCCTACTTTGCAGCCAAGTATGGCTGTCGCTACAGGTGCCAGCACAGAAATTTTACGGCTGTTCAGGTCTGAGTCTTTCGGGTATACTATCGTGATCTCCATCAGAGAGCCAGTTTTTTTATCTTGCAGGCGCACCAGAGAGTTCATGGTCACCACATCTGTCGGTATTTCTTCAGTGGCAACTACTTTGGCGCGTTTTAGCTCTTTGCATAAGCCATCAACGGCGGCAGGACCACCGTTCTGGCGTTGTGCC
>DATBUF010000123.1:0-1648 GCA_036516435.1 Pontibacter sp. | reverse complement strand
AAGAGCTAGACCAGAGAATGATGTACTGGGGCCAGCATTATGGCGCGCACTTTTCCGAAAACATGAAGAACAGATAAAACTACCAGATGCCTCAGCAGCAAAACAGCTCTCTGCTAAGCACTGCACTTCTTGCCGGCTTTGTGTTGCTTAAGTTTGTGCTGCAATGCGCATTGGTAGATGGCGCCTACGACCTGCACCGCGACGAGTTTCTGCACCTGGACCAGGCCAACCACCTGGCTGCAGGGTATGTATCGGTGCCGCCGTTTACTGCCCTGGTGGCATGGCTAATACAGGCATTGGGCAACAGCTACTTCTGGGTCAGGTTTTTTCCGGCACTGTTTGGGGCACTGACTATAGTTGTAGTCTGGCGCACGATTGATGCACTGCAAGGTGGGCTCTATGCCAAAATACTGGGTGCAACAGCGTTACTGCTCTCAGCCATGCTGCGCCTGAATATGTTGTTCCAGCCCAACTCTTTCGATATGCTGTGCTGGGCACTTATATTTTACGGCTTCATCCGGTTTGCACAGACGCAACAGCCTAAGTGGCTTTACGGGTTGGGAGCTATAGTTGGGATAGGCTTTTTGAACAAGTACACCATTTTGTTTCTGATAGCAGGGTTGGCTGTAGCTCTGTTTCTTTCGCCATATCGCAGGCTATTTGCCCGGAGAGAGCTATACGTTGCGGCACTTATCGCCCTTATAGTTGCCTCACCCAATTTGGTGTGGCAGGTGCAGCATCACTTCCCGGTAGTGGCGCATATGCGTGAGCTAAAGGCCACGCAGTTGGTTAATGTTACGCCATCTGCTTTTCTGCTGGATCAGTTGCTCTTCTTTGTTGGTTCAGTGTTCCTCTGGGTTGGCGCTTTGGTGGCATTTATAGTTTACAGCCCTTTTAAGCAGTATCGTTTTGTGGGAGTATGCTACCTGTTGGTAATGTTTTTATTCCTGGCCCTGAAGGCTAAAAGTTATTACACGATAGGCCTATACCCTGTGCTGATTGCGTCCGGAAGCGTGTACTGGGAGCACTTATTCAGCCGTGGCTGGTTGCGCTACACCCGTCCGGCATGGGTGCTGGTACCCATAGTTTTGTTCCTCCCGATAGTAAATGTCGTGTTCCCGGTGCTGAGCCCTGCGGAGATACAGACCAAAGCTGAAAAATTTAAGGACCTGAACCTGCTGAAATGGGAAGACGGCCAGGACCACCTGCTCCCCCAGGACTTTGCTGACATGCTGGGTTGGCAGGAGCTGGCAACTATTACACGCAAAGCCTACCAAACTATACCTGACACAGATAAACCTTACACGCTTGTACTTTGCGACAACTATGGCCAGGCAGGTGCCATTAACTACTACAGCCGCCACGCGGTACCCGCAGCTGTTTCTTTCAATGCCGACTATAGTTACTGGTTCCCGAAACTGCCGCACCTCAGGCACATTATACTTGTAAAAGAGTCCGGCGAAGCACCGATACAGGAAAATGAAAAGCCGTTTATAGGAAGTGTGCAGAAAGTCGGAAGTATCGGGAACCCATATGCCCGCGAGCATGGCACTACGGTTTACCTGCTCCGGGATGTAGACCCGGTTGTGAAGCAATATTTATACGAGCGACTGGCGGCAAAGCAGCGTAAGCCTTTTGCAGAGGCAGA
>DATBUF010000122.1:0-2073 GCA_036516435.1 Pontibacter sp. | reverse complement strand
CCTGATATGTGCGGGTGCAGCAGGTCTTCGCGCTTTACCCAAAGCGTTACTTCCTGCTGTTGCAGAAGCGGATGCTGTAGTTGCTGTAGAGGTGCCTGCATAAGTTGTAGATACGCAAAAGCCCCGGCTATTACACGCGGGGCTTTTATAGTTTGATTTTTATTCGGGTAGTGTAACCCTTAACGCTCTATTTGCTGGCGCGGATCTGTGATCCATGACTTACTATAATAGTAGATCTGCGATCCACCGGGCCAGAGGCCCAACTATAGTTCGACACGAGCGTGGACGCTTGCGCCATGGTTAAACAATTACACCGCTAATGCTTCTTCACGTTGCTTCTTTTTAAAGCCGTAAACTATAGCTCCGGCTATTACCAGCAACAGCACAATAGACGAGATCAGGGATATGGTATTTCCCACATAGTACGTCTGCGGCTCGAACTTAAACTCGATGGTATGTTTGCCGGCCGGTACCTGCATGGCACGCAGAATATAGTTGGCGCGGATGTGGTCTACAGGTTTGCCATCGATATACGCCTGCCAGCCTGCCGGGTAGTAAATCTCAGAGAACACCACAAAGCCCGGCTGCGCTGCCTGGTACTCATACTTCAGGTAGTCCGGCTCGTAGGTAGTCAGTTTTATAGTGGCATTGGCAGCGCTATAGTTCTGCTCCTTCACCGGGAACTTTGTAACATCTACGATGGCCGTTTTCTCGGCATCAAAACCTGTCAGGGCATCCAGTTCGGCATCCGGAGTGTTTACTTTCTCGATCTCCTCAACAAACCAGGCATTGCCCAGGGCACCCGGCACACGCTGCACCGGCTGTTTCGGATCGGCAGTGATGGCATAGCGAGTATTCAGCATGCGCAGCACTTCCAGGTTCATTTGCGAAATATGGCGATCGATTACATCCTGGTAGCGGCGCAGCTTGGCACCATGGTACCCGCCTACCGACTTGTGGAAGTAAGATGCACGGGCGCTGTTAAACGGATTTGTTGCATCGAACACACGGTAGCTGAGCCCTTTCGCAGGGTCTTTATCTTCCAGTATGATGCGGTCTGCCGGTGTTGGCTGGAAGTAATTGGTAATCACCTGCTCTTTAAAATCGCCGTTGTGCAGGTAACGCTTGTCCACTGTCCAGAGGTCTGCTAAAACCAGGACGCCCACACCGGCAATAGCTATAGTTGCAGACAGCTTGTTTTTAACGTAGAAATATAGAATCGCCAGCGCCAGCACAATAAACACCAGCGAGCGGAAAGCATCGGCCTTCATCATGCTCTCACGATCAGCCCGGATGGCATTCAGCGGGTATTGTGCCTGCTGCAGCTGTGCATCTACAGCCGATGTAAAGCTGGCCATACCGCCAAACAACCATACCAGCAAACAGATACCGGCGGTAATTCCTCCTGAGATCAGCAACTTCTTATCCAGACCAGCTATAGTTTCGCGATCGCGGAAAAGGCGCCACAGGGCCAGCATCGCCAGCAGCGGAATTGTGATCTGGGCAATAACCAAAGCCGAGGAAACCGCCCTGAACTTATTATAGCCCGGGAAATAATCGAACATAAAGTAGTTGAAGGCCGCGAAATGGTGTCCCCAGGCCAGCAACAGCGATAGTACAGTTCCGGCTACCAGCCAGCTTGTCCAGCGGCGATCCACGATAAACAGCCCCAGCACAAACAGGAAACAAACGATAGCTCCCACATAAACCGGTCCGCTCGTCATGGGTTGAGGTCCCCAATAAGTAGGCATGCCCTGGCTCACGATCTGCTCGGCCTGCACCGGCGGCGCGCCCATGGCTACAAAAGCATTGTAGGTTTCAGAATCCTTATCTAACGGAGTGCTGCTGCTGCCGCCATAAAAGTCAGGAATCAGCAGTGTTATAGTTTCGCCGATGCCGTAGCTCCAGTTAAAAGCATATTCTCTGTCCAGGCCGCTGCTGGTCTTATCGCCACTGTTTGGCACAGTTAATTCTGATTTACCACGGATGCTGTACTTGGTGTATTCTGCTGTAGTAGCCAGTCGGCCAAAGTTTACACCTACTGCCAATATGGCTGCTACCAGCAATACTACG
>DATBUF010000121.1:0-4963 GCA_036516435.1 Pontibacter sp. | reverse complement strand
AGTGTGGTAGCTGTTTCGAGCACCTGGTTCAGGAAACTGGGTTGGTCGGTTTTGCCCCAGGCAGCGGTTTCGTAGAGTGCAGAGGCCCCAACTATAGTTCCCACCTGCGAGCTGATGCGTTCACGGGCCTGCTGCAAGTATAATGTGCGGTCGCCCAGGTTACCACCCAGCAGTAAGTATAGCTTAGGCATGTTTCCGGAAGAAATCGATACTCAGGTCGGCTGCTTGCCGGGCTGCTTCGGGTAGCTCATTTTGCTCATAAGGATGTTTGCCTCCAAAGGAGTGGTCGGCACCGGGCAGCAGGTGCAGTTCGGCATCGGGCTTCCAGGTTTGCAGGTCGTGGGCCATTTGGGTTGGCAGGGTTTCATCTGCTTCGCCGTGTAAGATGAGCAAGGGCTGCTGCATGTTCCGGATCACGCGTGGTATTTCCAGGCGCTGCTTGTTTGCCAGGTAATTTTCCACAATCTGGTAGTAGAGTGGCATGCGTTGTCCGGTCCGTGCATTGGTTACCCACTGCACGCCTTCCCGTTTCCATTTGTCATTTTCGAGCTCATCCCAGCGCTGGTCAAACTTATTTACAGCCGCCCAGGTGGCAACCGCTTTTACCCGCGCATCTTCAGCTGCTTTTAATATAACGCTGCCACCCCCACGGCTGTGCCCGATCAGATAAAGTTGTTCCGCATCCATTTCTTTCTGCGGGAGAGGGCTCTCTGCAGACTGCACCAGGTCAATCAATGCTTTCAGGTCGTCGAGCTCCAGGCAAAAGTTGTTCTTGCCAAAGGCTTCCAGGTCGTGCACATCCGAGAAGTCTTCTATAGTTGTGCCGTTGTAAGCAAAGTTAAACTTGATGAACACAAAGCCGCGCCTGGCAAAATACTGTGCCAGCAGATTGAAGTGCCCCCAGTCTTTAAACCCCTTAAAGCCGTGTGTAAAAATGACAACAGGCTTCGGCTGCCCGGTGGGCGCATACACAGCATCGGCCGTAAACGGGCGGCCATGTTCCGGGTAAACCACAAAATCAACTTTGAGCGTATCTGGCATAGGAAAGAGGTTAGTGAAGGTATTACTGGGAGCTTAAACGTAACTTAATTGCTGATTGTTAAATGGTTAATTGTTGAATGGCGGCCTTGTTAAATCGTCTTTTCTCTTTTAGAGCCTTACAGAAGATTTTGCCTTCTGCCATGTGCTATAGTTTAAGGGTATACCTTGAGTCGAACTATAGTTCTAAACCGCCTGCCAACTATAGTTGAGCCGGTAATTTAATCTTTCAGCCATCTGCCCAAAACTATAGAATCCAGTTAAGCAATTCAGCAATGTCGCATTTAACAATTTAACCATCCGGCAATTTAGCAATTAGCAGGCAACAGTCAGCAGCCAGCACTAACAATAAAACAAAGCGCGTTTGGAAACCATAACAGGAGACTGTAATATTGCAAACCCAATATCATGAGCAGTAGCCTGAACCAAATACAAGCGCCGATTGCGGCCGAGATGGAGCTTTTCGAGAAAAAGTTCAGATCCTCTATGAAGTCGAAGGTGCTGCTGCTGGACCGGATCATGAGCTACATCGTGAAGCGCAAAGGCAAACAGATGCGCCCGATGTTCGTGTTCTTCACGGCCAAACTCTTCCATGAAACTATAAGTGATGCCACTTACCGCGGTGCTGCCTTAATCGAGCTGCTGCACACAGCCACACTGGTGCACGACGATGTAGTGGATGATGCCAACTATAGACGTGGGTTTTTCTCGGTAAATGCACTCTGGAAAAATAAGATCGCGGTGCTGGTAGGGGATTATCTGCTCTCCAAGGGCTTGCTGCTGTCACTGAATAACAACGATTTCGAGTTGCTCAAGATCGTATCGAATGCGGTGCGTGAGATGAGCGAAGGAGAGCTGCTGCAGATTGAGAAAGCCCGCCGCCTGGACATTGATGAGGCTGTGTATTTTGAGATTATCCGCCAGAAAACTGCTTCACTGATCGCATCGTGCTGTGCAGTGGGTGCCGCATCGGCCGGGGCATCAGTAGCCGACATCGAGAAGGCCCGCCTGTTTGGTGAGAAGGTAGGCATTGCTTTTCAGATAAAAGACGACCTGTTTGACTACGGTACTGCCGAAATCGGGAAGCCGTTAGGCATTGATATCAAGGAGAAAAAGATGACACTGCCGTTGATTTTTGCCTTGCGTAACGCTGACTGGCTAACCAAACGCCGCGTGATCTATAATGTAAAAAACAACAACGGCGACAACAAGCGTGTGCAACAGGTAATTGACTTCGTAAAGCAATCAGGTGGTATTGAGTACACTATAGAAGTCATGAACCGTTACCATGCTGAGGCACTCGAACTCCTGCGCACCTTTCCTGATAACCCTTCGCGCCGCTCACTCGAGCAACTCATCGCCTATACCATAGAGCGGGAGAAGTAATTAATTGTTGATTGCTGAATTGTTGTTTTGACCTATAAGTTAAGGTGGGTTGAATGGAACAGTAGAATGTAGAGACGCAATACGTTGCGTCTTTTTTGCTTTTCAGAACTTTGCTGGCGCTGATTTGTCACTTTGTTATAGCGTTGGATTACAGACACAACTTTATAGAATATGTCATGTATCGCAGATCTGAGTCAGCAACTATAGCAAATAAAAACCCCTCCTGTTTTCAGGAGGGGTGGGGAGATCTATAGTTCGAATAACGATCAACAAACAACGATCAACGATTAAATCTTTTCCGCCAGCAGCTCGTCCATGGTCTTGTTAAAGTCAGCTACCCAGTCTTCGTAGTATTTGCCGGTGCCGGGACCCGAGAAGCCGGTGTGTATTTTGCGTACTTTACCGTCGCGGCCAATAAAGATGGTAGTCGGGAAAGAGAGGACTTGGTTTAGTGCTGGCAGGGCTTTGGCAGCAGCCTCCTTGTCTGAGGAACCGGCAACTACCAGGTCATAGTTCACGTGCAGGCGGTCTTTCATTTTCTGCAGGCGTGGGGCTGCCTTCTCAAACTCAGGATTGCGCTCAAAACCTAATCCGATAATCTCCAGGCCGCGATCTTTGTTCTTGTCGTAGTAAGGGGCCAGAAACTTGGATTCATCCATGCAGTTCGGGCACCAGGAGCCCAGCAGCTGCACAATCACCACTTTGCCTTTGTACTTAGCATCGCTCAGCGAGATGTTACCGTTGCCATCTATACTCGGGAAGGAAAACGTCAGCTTTTCATAACCTGGTTTCAGGTAAGTCAGCGAATCGGCACTGGCAAGGGTCGCATTTTCATTGCGTTTGGCAGTCCAGGTTTCGGTATAGTTCATGCCGGCATAAAAGTCACCCTTCAGACTGTTCTCGTCAGTTGGCGTGGCCGTAAACAGGTAGGCGTGGTTGCCATCGAAGGTAGACAGGTTCAGCTGTTCACCATCTACTTGCCCATCTAAATATCTATAGTCGCCGGTTTCGGTCAGGAAAGTGCCCGTCAGCTTGTTGCCGTCCTGCTCAAAAACACCCACTGCATCGTAGCTCTTGCCATCTTTGTCGGTAAATACCACTTCCCACTTGCCGCTATAGTTGTAAGTGGCAGCAGCAGGGTTAGCCTTAAAGCGGTTGGTATTGCCATGCTCGGCGGTAAACGGTACCGAAAACGGATACGCAAGGTCGTTGCGCACAAAGCGGCCGGTCATTTTAGCATCCTCCACTTTTGCAATCAGGTCAGCATCAAAAATGTGCAGCTTAATTTTAACCGAATCGCCTTCCGGAGTAATTTCATCCAGCAGAATACGTTCTTCACCATTCACTAAGTAAAGCATTGTGCTGTCGTTGCGTGTTTCGGCTTCCATCATAAACGGAATTTCTTTGCCGTCAGCATGCTTCAGGGCTACCCGCCAGGTGCCTGGTTTTATAGTTTGGTTAGTAGCTTCCACTTTATTCTGATTACAGGAGCTGGCTCCTATCGTTAGCAGCAGGACCAATAACAAAATCAGCCTTGCAGAAGTATTAGAATAGATACGTTTCATGGAGTAAAAATACTGTAGGAAATCCTTAAAAGCCAAACATCAGGCAGCCGATGCTTGTTAATAGTGTAATGGTTATATTCGTGCGGGCTAATGTTGCTGAATAGCCTGCAGATTTCGTACATTTGTGAACTTCAGATAAGAAGCATTTTATACATTAACGATAGCAAAACTATGGCATTTGATTTAGGAATGATCAAGGCAGTTTACGCCGGTATGGGTGAGCGCATTACCGCTGCCCGGAATACAGTTGGCAGACCGCTGACGCTGACCGAAAAGATCCTGTATGCACACCTTTATGCTGGTAACGCAACACAGGCTTACGAGCGTGGAAAGTCTTACGTTGACTTTGCTCCGGACAGAGTGGCGATGCAGGATGCTACGGCGCAGATGGCCTTGCTTCAGTTCATGCAGGCTGGTAAGCCAACAGTGGCTGTGCCCTCTACTGTGCACTGCGACCACCTGATACAAGCCCGCGTTGGCGCAGACTCGGATCTGAAAGACGCATATACAGAGAACAAAGAAGTATACGATTTCCTGGCTTCGGTGTCTAACAAGTATGGTATCGGTTTCTGGAAGCCGGGTGCAGGTATCATTCACCAGGTAGTGCTGGAGAACTACGCCTTCCCGGGCGGTATGATGATCGGTACAGACTCGCATACGCCGAATGCCGGTGGTCTGGGTATGGTAGCGATTGGTGTTGGTGGTGCTGATGCTGTAGACGTGATGGCCGGTATGGCCTGGGAGCTGAAATTCCCGAAAGTAATTGGTGTGAAGCTGACAGGTAAACTGAGCGGCTGGACATCTCCAAAAGACGTGATCCTGAAAGTGGCTGGTATCCTGACTGTAAAAGGTGGTACTGGTGCTATCGTGGAGTACTTCGGCGAGGGTGCTGAGGCTATGTCTTGTACTGGTAAAGGTACGATCTGTAACATGGGTGCAGAGATCGGTGCAACTACTTCGGTATTTGCTTACGA
>DATBUF010000120.1:0-8612 GCA_036516435.1 Pontibacter sp. | reverse complement strand
ATTCTGAACTGCTCCAGTTCGGCTGCATTGCCAAGCGGGGCGGTTTCTATCTCTTGTGCTACTCGTTGTATGTTCTCCACCATAGTATGCAAAGATAATAATTTGCAGGATTACAACTGTCTGATTCAGGATTTTCAGGATTTTCAGGATGTTCCTGGCTGAGTTGCATTTAGTTTTGTCGAGAAGCTATAGTTTTATAGTTGCCGCTGCCTGCTGATCTGAACTAAGCCTGTTGTTTTATAGCTACTGCTGCATCCTGGGAGCTTTACTTGCCTATAGTTCTATAGTTGGCTTTGGTGCGCTCACGGCCGCGAGGCCCCGTCTTTGGGCATCGCGCTGCTGCCTTCTTGCTATCCTCCTGCGTCGGATTGCCTGCGGCACCGCAACAAGTCAAAGGCGCTCAACCCAAAGACTGACATCTTTCGCATAGCTAAAGCTGATTTATAGTTTGTTCTGCTAAGCTTCGTCTCTTTCTCGTGGTAGTAGATCCGTAGGGACAGGTCGCGACCTGTCCGCTCTTGGTCTGTACCTATGAAACTATAGTTACAGCTATAGCTAAGGCTAAAGTTTATTGCTGGCGCGGGTTTGCAACCCGTGTCTTATTATGATGTTGAGTTTGTAACTCAACTGGGCCTGAGGGCCAAACTATAGCCGGCTACGGTAAGGGTCTGTAACTATAGAACTATAGCTTCAAACTATAGCTATAACGGCAATTCCCCTCTCGGGAGGGGTAGGGGTGGGTTAGCAGCAACTATAGCAACAGCCTTATCTTGCCAATCCATCTAATCCCAAAAATCATAGTTCAGACAAGTGGGCCGGAGGAGACCAATCGCAACTATAGAAAGTTGGCCCTAACTATAGCCGTAGCCTAATCCTAAAAATCTGTTTAATCATGCTAATCACTGGTCCAGAAAGGCCGGGCAACTACAGCAGCTCACTTATAGTCTTCTTTCTGCAGTTCCATGTTTATGGCAACGCCGGCTTTGGCTCCTTCGGCGGCGGCAACAATTACCAGCTGCATGTCGCGGTCGGCGTCGCCGGCTACGTACAGGCCCGGTATGTTGGTGTTCTGGTGCCTGCCCGTTTTAATTACGCCTTTGCTGGTAAACTCACACCCCAGCTGCTTCCCTATATCTGACTGCTGCACGCACTTAGACGAGAAGAATATTGCCTGCTGGGCCCTGCTTTCACCATTTGCAAGCAGTATCTCCTGCAAAACGCCGTTCTCACCGCGTAATCCCGAAATGCGGGTGGTGCAAACCTTTACTTCGTTGCGCTGCAGCTTCTCCAGGTCAGTGTGTCGTAGTTTGTGTGTACCGTCAGTGTATAGGGTAACATCTGCACTCCATGTTTTCAGAGCCAGTGCCTGGCCAATGCCTTCACGGTTTCTTCCGTACACAGCTATAGCTTTGTCCCTGCTTTCCCAACCATCGCAGTACTGGCAGTGGTGTACGCTTTTCCCATAGTAGGCTTCTATCCCTTCTATTTCAGGCAAATAATCCTTGAGCCCGGTAGCCAGCAACAACTTTCGGGATCTGTATACGGCACCTTCGGCATCATTCACCACAAAGCAGCCTTTAGAGTGTGTTGCTGTCACAATAGCTTTATCGAGGAGTTCAACATGATACTGCTGCAGCTCGGCTCGTCCCTTCTGTATGAACTCGAGCGGATTCATGCCATCGCTGCTCAGAAAGCCATTCATATGCTCCGACCACCTGTTACGCGGCTCACCAGTATCAAAAACTACTACCTTCCGGCGAGAGCGCCCCAGCAACATGGCAGCATTTAACCCCGCCGGCCCACCACCGATTATTATTACATCATACATAAGACAGCACTATTTTCTTGAATTCGAGAGTATGTAAACGTACACGGCCGCGGGTTGGTGGTGATCCGGCTATAAAATTTACCTCTGCAGCAGTTTAAGGTACTCTTTTGTGCTGGCTTGGGCTTCTGGGTCAGCTTTATTAAAGCATAATAATTAGCTTTATTATCTAAAATCAGCTATTTTAGACAGGTTTTCGACCAATTCAGAATTATATTTGAAAAAAGGCAGCACTGCCATTAGGCTGCATATATATTATTTCTATATTTGTTTAGATGTACTAACACTTCTACCATTAAAAAGTAGCACTTTATGAAAAGCAAAATCTTAGCCTTACTGGGTAGCACCCTGCTCACGGGCACAGCCATGGCTGGCGGATACCAGGTAAACCTGGCAAGTCAGCGACAAATAGGTATGGGCCACACAGGCACAGGTTTAAATACAGGAACCTCCAGCATCTTCTTTAACCCGGGCGCCATGGCACAGGCACGCAACGGAGTTACCATCGGTGCTAGCGCCATTATCTCTAAAATTGCCTACCAGGGGCCAGACTATTCTGAGGCTGAAGCCGACAACCCAACCGGTACCCCTTTCCAGGTTTATGGTGTTTACGGAATTAGCGAGAAGTTTAAAGTTGGTCTTGGTGTATACACACCTTTCGGAAGCACAGTGAAGTGGGGAACCGAATGGTATGGCCGTAAGGGACTGAACGAACTATCGTTGCAGGCTATTTACATACAGCCAACTGTAAGCTATCAGCTTACTGAAAAGCTTGGTATTGGCGCAGGCGTTACTTACACCATAGGAAGTGTAAACCTAAAAAGAACACTACCTGTAGAAGGTGAGAATGGTGCAGAAGGACATATTGAGCTGGATGGAGATGCTAAGAGCGCTTTCGGCTATAACGTAGGTATCTTCTTCCAGGCAACTGATAAACTATCATTGGGTGTAAACTACCGTTCTAAAGTAGATGTAGAGGTAGAAGAAGGTGATGTTACGTTCACTGACATTGATAAGCTTCCTACTGCTGCCAGACCAAACTTCCCTTCCGGTGCACAATTCGATGCTTCTCTTCCGCTTCCGGCTACTCTATCTTTCGGCATTGGTTATCAGGCAACTGAAAAACTGACACTGGCGGCTGACATTAGTCATGTTGCCTGGAGCGAATACAAGGAACTACGATTTGATTTTACGAAGCCTATTGGCGGTAATACATCATCTGCCAGTGCCCGTAACTACGAAGATGCCTTCATTTACCGTATTGGAGCAGAATACCAAGCAACGGATGCACTTACCCTGCGCGCCGGCGCTTACTTAGATAAAACGCCTGTACAGGAAGGTTACCTTACTCCGGAAACTCCGGACGCTGACTCACGTGGTCTTTCTGCTGGTATAGGTTACGCCTTCTCCGATAAGTTCAGCGTAGATGCCTCTTTCCTTTACATCAATAAAAAGCAGCGAACAGATGAGGCAAACCTATCAAATGGTATCCCGGGCACCTTCAAGTCAATAGCCTACATCCCGGGTATTGCTCTTAACTATAACTTCTAATTTCCTTGATAACAGATATGAAGAACTTCATTTATAAATCCGGTATGTTGGCAATCTTTGCCGGCGTACTTCTTACAAGCTGCGACCCTGAGATTGATAATCCAGCTCCCAGTGCAGGAAAAGAGTTGGACCTTAAAAAATATGTAGCTGTTGGGAACTCTCTTACAGCTGGCTTTGGAGACAATGGCCTTTATCGTGAAGGTCAGCTTAGCTCATACCCAGCTCTTCTAGCTCAGCAATTTGCAAGAATAGGAGGAGGTACATTTGTACAGCCTCTATTTACTGAAGCACAGGCCAATGGCTCTGGTTATCTGAGACTAACAGGCTTTATTCCTGCTAAAGATCCTAATGAGAGCCCCACTCCGATACTTACGCCTGTTATAAACAACCTTGCTCGTCGTGAGGCAAATTCATCTTTACTAACAAAGTTCACTGAACCGATTAATAATCTAGGTGTACCAGGTATAAAAGTCGCTGATATTAAAACTCCAGGCTATGGCAGTACAAAGGGGAATCCCTTCTTTGAACGCATCACCCCAGATGCTACTCCATTGCAGACTTACCTGGAACGTGTAGCACAATCTACAGATCATACTTTCTTTAGCTTGTGGTTAGGGAATAACGATGTGCTTGCGTATGCTACTTCAGGTGGCGCTTCTGCATCTGCCGGAAACCAGATAACACCGGTTGCCACCTTTGAAGCAAACTATACAGATCTTGTTAGTGCTTTAACAGCAAACGGGCAAGAGGGCATTGTTGCTACAATCCCGGATGTGTCAGGTGTCCCATTCTTTACCACGGTAGGACCTGCTGTGAAGCGCTCTCTAACAAAGAATAACGTACCGGGCATGGTTGCTATAACGGGTGCAGGTAAAGAAAGAACCCAGTTTACAACAGCTCAAATCAACATCCCAACAACTGGTGTACTGTTTACATTAACAGGTTCAGCATATGCCCCTCTAATAGGCCTGCCAACAGGTAAGTACTGGCGAGATTTAGCAGTACAAGTAAGCCCTGATCCTACCAATCCTCTGTTTGTCAAAGGCACCCTCCTGCAGCTATTAAGTACTTACGAAATAGATACAACAGCAGCATTCGGTGTTTCAAACGGTAACCCATGGCCTAGCGCCTTAGTGCTCGACGTAGCAGAGCAGAGCCTAGTGAAAGACGCGACAAATAAATTTAATGAAATAATCAAGTCACAAGCTAGCAAAAAGAATCTTGCTATATTTGATGCTAATGCATATTTCAACAGCATTCAGAAAGGTGTTGTGATGAGTGGTGTGGGATACTCCCCAGCCTTTATTACAGGCAACCTATTCTCTTTGGATGGGGTGCACCCAACGCCTAGAGGCTATGCAATTATTGCTAACGAAATGATTGATGCCATCAACTCTAAGTACGGAGCCATAATACCTAAGGTAGATGAAACACAGTACCGTGCAGTAGCTCTGCCATAAACTTTCCCGAAAAGTCAAAGTTTAAAAAGCGCCTCCTACCCGGGGCGCTTTTTTTGTATCACCTGTGTCGCTTTACTTGTAAACAGTGCAAACTATAGTTCGTCGATATATCGGGTAGGTTCGTCTGCAAGGGGTGTGGGTTTGCAGAATGGTAACACAGGCCGATAACTATAAGCTGGGAAATTGCCTGGAGATAAGTTAAATTTATACGGGGAAAAATAGACTGCTAACCAGCGGCTTTTTACTTAACCATATCATTTTACACTTATTAACTTTATGAAACGTAAAATTATTGCCTGCCTTCTGTGGTGTGTATCCGGTGTAGCAACACTGGCGTATGCCCAGGGCAACAAGATCGAGTTCACGGAGTACACCCTCCCAAACGGCCTCCATGTGATCCTGCACCAGGATAATTCCACGCCAAACGTAGCCGTTTCGGTGCTGTACCATGTTGGTTCTAAAAACGAGCAGAAAGGCCGTACCGGTTTTGCCCACTTTTTCGAGCACCTGATGTTTGAAGGCTCCGAAAACATTGGTCGTGGCGAGTACATGAACATGATACAGAGCGCAGGCGGCTCCCTGAATGCCAACACTTCGTTCGACCGCACCTACTACTTCGAGTTACTGCCATCTAACCAGGTAGCACTAGGGCTTTGGATGGAAGCTGAACGCATGAAAGGCGCTAAAGTAGATGAAGTTGGTGTAGAAACACAGCGCAAAGTAGTGCAGGAGGAGAAACGCATGCGCGTGGATAACCAGCCTTACGGAACACTGCTGGAAAATACCTTCGGTCTGGCTTATACCGTGCATCCTTACAAAATAACACCAATTGGTACGTTTGAGGACCTGAATAGCGCGAAGATAGAAGAGTTCAGGGATTTCTATAAGACCTTCTATGTGCCAAACAACGCCACCCTTTCTATCGCCGGCGACATCAATATAGATGAGACCAAGAAAATGATTGAGCAGTATTTCGGCAGCATCCCGAAGGGCACTAAAGAAATACCAAGACCAACTATAAAAGAGCCGAAGCAAACAGAAGAGCGTCGTAAAATTGTGTATGACAACATTCAGTTGCCAGCCGTAATTCAGGCGTATCACATCCCGGCACAAGGCACCCCAGACCATTATGCGCTATCTATGCTCACAACCCTGCTATCTGGTGGCGAGAGTGCGCGCCTGCCTAAAGCCCTGGTAGACAAGCAGCAAAAAGCAGTGGCTGCTCAATCCATCCCGTTCCCAACAGAGGACCCAGGGCTGTTCCTGACCTTTGCTATTGCTAACATGGGCGTAGATGCGAAGGTACTGGAAGAAGCGATGGATACAGAAATTGAGCGTGTTAAGACTGAGCCACTGGGAGATCAGGAGTTCCAGAAACTGCGAAACCAGATCGAGAGCCAGTTTGTGCAGCAGAACAGCACTGTAGCTGGTCGTGCGGAAAACCTGGCTAACTACCATGTATACTTCAAAGATGCCAACCTGATCAACACTGAGATTGACCGGTACATGAAAGTTACCAAAGAGGACATACAGCGCGTGGCAAAAGAGTATCTGACCAAAAACAACCGTGTAGTACTCTACTACCTGCCAAAGTCAGCTGAGCCAAAACAGTAATTATTTTTGACAAAGGACCTGATGACAAAAGAAGATAAAGCCTGTAGTTAAATAAGTCTTTCATCCTTTGTCTAATAGTCCTTCGTCAGGTTTAAATCTAGAGATATCATGATAAAGAAATTATATACCACACTGGCGCTTGCCTTGGCGCTGGTATCTGTTGCTCCGGCACAAACCAAGCAATCTCCGCCGCCTGCTGGCCCGGCTCCTAAAATAGAGATGGGTAAGTACGAGCAATTCACGCTGAAAAACGGCCTGAAAGTATACGTAGTAGAAAACCATAAGCAGCCGGTAGTATCTATATCGCTGGTGCTGGACCGCGACCCGATACTGGAAGGCGATAAGGCTGGCTACGTACAGGCTGCAGGTCAGATGCTGCGCACCGGTACTACCACCCGCACCAAAGACCAGTTCGACGAGCAGGTAGACTTTATTGGCGCCAACCTATCGTTCAACTCTACGGGTTTCAGCGCTTCCTCTCTTAAAAAGCACCTGCCTACCTTGCTAAACCTAACTGCTGACGCCCTGCTGAACCCTAAGTTTACACAGGAGGAGCTGGATAAGGTTAAGAAGCAGATGACGGCTAACCTGGCCTCTGAGAAAGACAACCCGGATGCCATTGCCAGCAAGATCCGCAACATACTGGTATATGGCAAAAACCACCCATATGGCGAAGTAATGACGGAGAAGACTGTAGAGAACATTACCCTGGGCGACATCCAGAATTACTACAGCACCTACTTTAAGCCAAACATCGGGTACCTGGCTATAGTTGGCGACATTACTCCGAAAGAGGCGAAAAAGCAGCTGAACAAAGCGCTGAAGAACTGGAAAAAAGGCAACGTACCAACAAAAGAATATGCGCTGCCTGCAGCTCCTGCTAAAACGCAGGTAGTGATCGTGGATCGTCCGAGCGCTGTACAAACAGTGCTGTCGCTGGTGAACCCAGCTGACCTGAAGCCAGGCGCCCCGGATGCAGTAACTGCCCAGCTGATGAACGCCATACTTGGTGGTGGCATGACTGGCCGCTTGTTCATGAACCTGCGTGAAAGCAAAGGCTATACTTATGGTGCTTACTCTTCCTTATCTACAGATGAGATACTGGGCCGCTTTAGTGCCTCTGCTAATGTGCGCAACGCAGTTACCGACAGCGCTGCCACCGAGTTCATGAAAGAGCTAACCAAGATTCGCAACGAACGTGTAACCGATAAAGAACTGGGCTATGCCAAGGCATTTATGACCGGCAACTTTGCACGTGGCCTGGAAAGCCCTGCTACTGTAGCTGTTTATGCTATTAACACCGCGCGCTACAACCTGCCATCAGATTACTACGCCAACTACCTGAAGCAAGTAGAGGCCGTAACAGTAGAAGATGTGCAGCGTGCCGCCCAGAAATATGTAAAGCCAGACCAACTGTACCTGATAGCTGTAGGCAATGCTGCCGAAATTGCTGCTAAACTAAAGAAGTTTGACCTGGAAGATGGCCAGATTACTTACTATAATGCTGCCGGCGAACAGGTAGAGCGCAAAGCTACAGCTGCCACCCTACCAGCTGATGTAACTGCCGATAAAGTACTGGCCAGCTACATTAAAGCCATCGGTGGTAAAGCGAACATCGACAAGGTAAAAGACATTACTGTTACCAGCAATGCAACTATACAGGGCATGCCGCTTGTAGTTACACAGCAGCAGAAAGGCACTGATAAGTTTCTGGCGCAGATCACCATGAACAACAGCCCGTTGCAGCGTGTGATCATCAACGGAAACAAAGGTAAAATGGAAGCGCCGATGCAAGGTGTAAACAAAGAGCTGACATCAGCAGAACTTGCCACCCAAAAACTGGAGGCTGATATGTTTGTACAAACCCGCTACGATAAATTAGGTGTAAAAACCAAAGTTACCGGTATAGAAGATGTGGATGGCAAAGAGGCGTACGTAGTAGAAGCTACAGCAGCAAACGGCCAGAAGACACTCCATTACTTTGATAAAAACACCGGCCTGCTTCTGAAGGATGTGAAGAGCCTGGAGTCGACGCCGGGTTCAGCTTGTAGATCTGGGAGAAGATGCTGCGGGATCCGGGGATGTACATCAGCGACAGATAGTCGCTGAGCGCCTGCGGGTCGACGGTCGTCTTGACATCGGCGGCCAGCAGCGCCTTGAGC
>DATBUF010000119.1:0-3209 GCA_036516435.1 Pontibacter sp. | reverse complement strand
GGGGGGACCAGCACATGCGCTGTGGCTGTAACATCTTCTTTTAGTTCTACCGGTGCATCAATCAGCTTCAGCTCTATCGGGTGCCAGATGTCGTGTAGTTGCAAAGGCTGTTCCGGTGCCAGGTTCAGTACAAAATAGCCTTCGCCATCTGTCGTGATCTCGTGGTATTGGTTGTTCAGGCAGAGCTGTACACGGGCATTGGGCACCTCATCTGTCTCGAAACGACGGTACATGTTCAGCAGGTTTTCCCAGAGGGTGTCCTGCGCCTCCGACTTGGTAATGCCTTTGTCTTTCAGTACGCGGCCCTTTACATAGAGCCTGTCCGGGGTGCCATAACTACGGTAGGGTACAAGCTGCAGCGGGTGCATCATGTTCAGCTTTCGCTTGAGCTTAAATGTAAGCAGGTCTAACTTCTCTTCGGCTTTCAGGATGGCTTTGGCGCTGGTTTGCTTCAGGTTTTTCATAGTAGTGCAAGTATAAGAAAGCCTGCAGCGGGGCTGCAGGCTTCGGGCATTATAGTTTCAGGGCATTTTTTAGTGCCGTAAAGTCGGTATCAGGTGCTGATGCTGTGCTGCAGCCTTTGTTCTTTGCCTGCTGTTGTATGTTCTCTATGCGGTTCTCCGGGTTGGGGTGAGTGCTCAGGAACTCTGGCGGCGTGCCTTGTGCGGCCTCCTCGTTCATTTTTATAAAGAAACCGGCTGCTCCGTCGCAGGCATAGTGTTTTGTGCCCGCCAGGTAGTTTACAGAGTAGGTGTCAGCTTCTGTTTCAGCGTCGCGGCTAAACTTAAGCCCGGCAAGTGTACCCGTCAGCTGCCCGGCAATTTCGCGCAGCGCACCGGGGTTGTTGCCCAAGGCAATCGAGAGCAACAGGCTGATGCCGTACTGGCGCTGCAACTGCTTTACACTATGGCGCCGGTCGGCATGGGCAATCTCGTGTGCTAAAACGCCGGCAAAATGGTCTTCATCGTTCAGGTACTTTATCAGGCCGGTAAATACATAAATGTGGCCGCCCGGTGTAGCAAAAGCATTCAGCTGTGCGTCATCTTTTATGAGTTTTACATCCCATTTAAACTCCTGGCGGTACTGTACCTCACCCGAGTTCAGTACACGGTCTTTGATGCGGTCCATGTACGTGTAGGCCTGCTGGTTTGCGCCACGGTCCAGTAAACGGCCCTGTGCTTTGTAGGTAGAGTCTACCTGATGTGCTACCTGTTCTCCCAGCGCCACATCATCCTGTATCGAGAATAGTAACACGCCATCATCGCTGCAACTATAAAGTGTAAAAGTACTGGCCGCTGCCAGCCCAAGTGTAAGTAACGTTTTTTTGAATTTCATGCGGATTGTATTTGGTATATATAGTGCAAAGGCACTACAAAGTCTGTGCCTTAAAAATGCACGTGTAGCCCCTTTACGCTTATAGGGAGCGATCGGGTTGCAAAACTGCCCGGGTAGGTCTGCTGCAAAAGGTACAAAAAAAGCCCCCGACGTAGTCAGGGGCTTTCCAGTGTGTAGTATGGCTTTATTTTACGGATGACGTCCCTACCGGGTTGCCGTTCGTGTCAAGCTCTACTATCTCGTAGTTCAGTTTCTGCAGTTCTGGCAGTACGGTTTTCTTATCGCCTACTACCACAATGTGCATCTTATCTACTGGCAGGTGCTTGGCAGCCAGTGCATCAATTTCCTGTTTGGTAATGTTGTTCAGGATCTGCGTTTGCTTGGCTACGTAGTCTTTCTTCAGGTCATACTCCAGAATACGGCCCAGGAAACCGGCCTTCTGGCCAGGTGTTTCATACTTGCGGGCATCTGACTGACCGATAGAGTTCTTCATGAACTGTAGTTCGGCCTCGGTGATTCCCTTGTTTCTGAACTCGTTTATTTCCTTCATAAACTCTACCACAGAGGCAGCAGTAGCATCGGCACGCACACCAGCAGAAGCTGTAAACGGACCTACAAATTTGCCGCCGCCAAAGCCGGAGCGGGCACCGTACGTATAGCCTTTGTCCTCGCGCAGGTTCAGGTTAATGCGGCTGTTAAAGGCGCCTCCCAGTGCAAAGTTCATCAGGCCTGTTTTATAGTACTCGCCGGTGGCATCAAACGGCATCGCCACATATCCGATTCTGATCTCAGACTGGGCAGCGTCCGGCTTATCTACCAGGTATAGTCTGGTTTTAGCAATGGCAGGGGCTTTTACGTCAGCCGGGATCACTACATTTTTCTTCTCCCACTTCTTCAGGAAGTCCAGCTTGCCCAGTATCTCTTTCTCAGAGATATCACCTACTACTACCAGGTTCGTTACAGAAGGGGAGTAGTTTGCTTTGTAGAACTGCTTTACATCATCCAGGGTAATGCTGCTCACCGATTCGGTCGTGCCGTAGCCAGGAATAGCCATGATGTGGTTTTCGCCATAAAGCAGCTTGTTGTATACGCCGCTGGCAATAGCCGTTGGCTGCGTAGACTGGTTTGCGATACCTTCCAGTTGCTGTTTTTTCAGGCGGTCGAAATCATCCTGTGCAAACTTCGGACGGAACATACGCTCCTCCAGCAGGGCCAGTGTCTTATCCAGGTTTTTCTTCAGCGACTGCACCATGATGTATGTTTCATCTGTGCCGGAGGCGATGCGGATAGAGCTGCCCAGCTTATCCAGCTCGCTGCTGAATTGCTCTGAGCTATAGTTCTCAGTATCCTCGTTCAGTAACGATGCTGTAAGCGATGCGATACCCGCTTTTCCAGGGTTATTGGCAGATAGCCTGTGGCCACCCGCTATCGTCAGCTGCATGGTAACGGTCGGGATCTCGTCAGACTTGGTACCAATTACTTTCAGGCCGTTCTTGAACTTGGTGGTATAGTAGTTCGGCACTGTTACGGCTGTGGCCTGACCGGCTACCGGGCGCTTGCTGCGATCGAACGTATCAACTGCCTTGGTATACTTCAGGTTGCCATAGTTCTGCGGCTGCGCCACCGATTTTCCGGTGTCTATCTTATAGTTGTCAGCTTTGGCAACCAGGTCTGATTTGCCTTTTGGCACTACGCTCAGTAAAACGGCATGCTTGCCTTTGATGTACTGGTTGTACACGCGCATTACGTCAGCTTTCGACAGCGCATTGATGCGGCGTATTTCTTCCTGAATATAGTTCGGGTTGTTGTTAAAGGTCTCCAGGTGAGCCAGCAACGATACCTTGCCGCTTACGCTGGCCAGGCTGTTTACTGCC
>DATBUF010000118.1:0-2464 GCA_036516435.1 Pontibacter sp. | reverse complement strand
TTGCGACAGGGCGTAGCAGCCAACACCGGCAAAGACCACCAGTATGGATTGGGCATGCAGATCAGACCGGGCGGTGCTGCCGGCACAGGCTACGGACACAGCGGCTGGTTCCCGGGGTACATCACCGATGCCGAGTACTTTCCGGATTTAAACCTGGCGCTGGCCATGCAGTTCAATACTGATGATTTTCAACTGCTCAAGCGCTCTACCCACGCCTACCTGATAGACATGGCGAAGATCATTTCAGCTACCTACCTGCCCAAATCCTAAGGCACAGGTGTAACCCGATCAACAAGTATTTAAAGAGACAAAAAGCACCGGTATCTCCAACTATAGAGATGCCGGTGCATTGCTCATTCCCAAACTACTATAACTATGCGATTAAGACTGCTTGCTGCAGCCTGTGCTGCCTGTTTGCCACCAATGCTCTTGCCCAGCTAAAAGGCACCCTGAAAGATGAAAGCGGCAGCGCATTGCCCTATGCCAATGTAACCCTACTGCATCTCCCCGACTCTGCCGGCCTTACCGGTGCCATGTCTGCCGACGATGGTTCTTTTACAATACCTGCGCCTGCACCGGGGAAGTATATCCTGCGGGTAAGCATGATCGGGTTCATCCCCCATTACACTTCAGCGTTCCAGGTAAGTGGCACCGCCTTCAGCAAAGATTTCGGTGCGCTGGTGCTGCGGGCAAATGCTCATGCGTTGAGCGAAGTTTCTGTAAAGGCGCTCCGCCCGGCTATAACTATGGAAGCAGATAAACTGGTGATGAGCGTGGAAGGAACAACTATCGCTTCCGGAAGTACAGCCTACGAAGTGCTGGAGAAAGTGCCCGGTGTGTTTGTAGATGCGGATGGCAACATACAGGTGAATGGCAAGGCAGGCGCAAACGTGATGCTCGATGGCAGGCTCACCTACCTGTCGGGGAAAGAACTGAAGAACCTGCTGGAAGGCATGTCGGCGGAGAATATTAAAGAGATTGAGGTAATGGCAAACCCTTCGGCTAAGTACGATGCGGCAGGCAGCTCCGGCATTATCAACATCCGGCTGAAACAAAACACACAGCTTGGCATGAACGGCAGCATTCAGGCCGGTTACCAGTACAATGGCGCATCAGGCTACACAACAGGTATCAACCTGAACTATAAAAAAGGCAGCTGGAGTTCGTTTATCATGGCAGATATGGCCGAACGCCCCCGTTTGCGTGAAGGCGTGATGCTGCGCGAGTTCCATGCCGGTGGAGCCGATGCCAGTTTTCACCAGTTGCGCGACGAAACGGTAACGATGTACACCCCGGCGCTGCGCCTGGGCACCGATTATGAACTGAACGCCCGCCATAGCATCGGTACAAGTATAAACCTGAGCCAGAACACCATGGACCGCGCTTTTTACTCTGATACCGAAGTACACGACAGAAAGCGAAAGGAGCACGAATTTATAAAAGCAGGTAATTTTAACGACAACAGGCACCGCAACGCCTCTTTTAACCTGCACTACGACGGCAAACTCGACACAACCGGTAGTACCCTGTCCGTGAACCTCGACTATGTACAGCTCGATAATACCGCCAGGGCCGTGTACGATAACTTAATTCAGGACCTGACAGATGATAGTTTCACGCGTGAGTTACTTCATACAAACAGCCCGGGTTATTATAACATTTACTCAGCCAACGCAGACTATAGCCGCAGGCTGTGGAGCAACGCGAAGCTGGAAGCTGGTGCAAAAGCAAGCCGGGTAGTATCAGGTAACGAGCTGAAGTTTTATGTGGTGCAGGAGGAGCAGGAAGAACTGGACGACAGCCGCAGCAACAAGTACCGCTATACAGAACGCATTCTGGCCGGGTATGTAAACCTCAGCACACCTTTAAGCACTAAATGGAGTTTGCAGGCTGGGCTCCGCGGAGAACATACGCTGGGCAGAGGTGAGCCTAAAGGAGAAGCAGCTCCCATCCGGAAGCGTTACTTTGACCTGTTCCCCAGCTTGTTTCTGACGCAGCAGGTAAATCCGAACTATAAAATTACCTATAGTTACAACCGCCGCGTAGACCGGCCAAACTACCGCTCGCTCAACCCGTTCATCTTTTACCAGGACCCTTATAGTTGGGCAGAAGGTAATCCGGACCTAAGGCCGCAGTATACCAGCACCTTCCAGATCACGCAGACACTGCAGAACACCTATAGCTTGCAGTTGGCCTACGCCCGAACCAAAGACTTTTTTGCAGAAGTGCCGGAACAGAACTCCGAAGACAACACCACCGTGTACCAGGAGCGCAACATTGATAAAGCCGAAAACTATAGTGCCACTTTAATGGCCCCGCTACCTATAGTTGCAGGCTGGGACGCAAGCAACAACCTGGTGGCAGGCTACCAGCTAAACCGCATCTTTCTGCGGGACCGTGAAATGGAGAACAAACAGTTTTTCTGGATGGCACAGTCTGCCCATAATGTGCTGCTTCCGTGGGG
>DATBUF010000117.1:0-7390 GCA_036516435.1 Pontibacter sp. | reverse complement strand
TTTCGATAGTTGCTGAACTGTAGTTGGCGGAGCTATAGTTGCATAGCCTTGCTCGTGGTAGTAGTTCTGTAGGGACAGGTCGCGACCTGTCCGCTCTTGGACTGTGACTATAGACCTATAACTCTCAACTATAGCAATAGCAGAAATTCCCCTCTCGGGAGGGGTAGGGGGTGGGTTATCAGCAACTATAGAACTATAGCCATGGACGTAGCAAAGGCCTAATCCTGAAAATCTGCTAATCCTGTAAATCCTGATTCAAACAGGAAGGTTGAGAGGGGGAAACAAAAGCGCCACTCCCCCATCAGAAAGTGGCGCTTTTGCTATAGTTATAGCTGATGCTTCGGATAACGAAGAACGATCAACAAGAAACGACTACTAGTATGCTTTTGCGAAGTATACGCGGCGCTTGCTTGGTTTGCCGGTTACCATGTCAACTCCGTCTTCTTCCGGTGTATTCAGGGCGATGCAGCGGATTGTAGCTTTTGTTTCTTCTTTAATGCGCTCTTCGGTTTCAGGAGTGCCGTCCCAGTGGGCCAAAACAAAACCACCTTTGTTCTCCAGCACATCCTTAAACTCTTCGTAAGTGTCTACCCGGGTGGTGTGTGCTTCGCGGTAGGCCAGTGCCCTGTTGTAGATGTTCTCCTGTATTTCGTCCAGCAGAGCAGGGATGTACGTTGCCAGGCTGTCGAATTGCTGCGAGCTTTTCTCTTTCGTGTCGCGGCGGGCTACTTCGGCGGTGCCGTTCTCCAGGTCGCGGGCCCCGATGGCGATACGCACCGGCACACCTTTCAGCTCCCACTCGGCAAACTTAAAGCCAGGGCGCTCGGTGTCGCGGTCATCAAACTTCACACTGATGCCTTTCGCTTCCAGCTCTTTCTTCAGCTGCAGCACTTTTGCACTGATCTGCGCCAGCTGCTCATCGCCTTTGTAGATCGGAACGATAACTACCTGAATTGGCGCCAGCTTTGGAGGCAGTACCAGGCCTTCGTCGTCGGAGTGCGCCATTACCAGTGCGCCCATCAAGCGCGTACTTACACCCCACGAGGTACCCCAAACGTACTCCAGGCCACCATCTTTGGTCGCGAACTTTACATCAAACGCTTTGGCAAAGTTCTGCCCCAGGAAGTGCGAAGTACCAGCCTGCAATGCCTTACCGTCTTGCATCAAACCTTCAATGCAATACGTATCCAGGGCACCGGCAAAGCGCTCGTTCGGCGTTTTAACCCCACGCACTACAGGCAGTGCTATAAATTGCTCGGCAAAGGTGGCGTATACTTCCAGCATCTGCTCGGTTTCGGCAATGGCTTCTTCGGCGGTGGCATGTGCGGTGTGACCCTCCTGCCATAAAAATTCAGCTGTGCGCAGAAACAGGCGCGTACGCATTTCCCAGCGCACTACGTTTGCCCACTGGTTTACCAGTATAGGCAGGTCGCGGTAGCTCTGGATCCAGCCTTTGTACGTGTTCCAGATCACAGCTTCAGAAGTAGGTCTGACTATAAGTTCTTCTTCCAGTTTTGCATTCGGGTCTACGCGCAGTTTACCTGGTTTATCAGGGTCGTTCTGCAAACGGTAATGGGTTACCACTGCGCACTCTTTGGCAAAGCCTTCGGCGTTCTGCTCCTCTGCCTCGAACAAGCTCTTGGGCACGAACAACGGGAAGTAAGCATTCTGGTGACCTGTCGCCTTAAACATATCGTCCAGCTGGCGCTGCATCTTCTCCCAGATAGCATAGCCATAAGGTTTAATTACCATACAGCCACGCACCGCAGAGTTCTCAGCCAGGCCAGCTTTCTTCACCAGTTCGTTATACCATAAGGAGTAATCTTCGCTTCTTTTTGGTAGCCCTTTGCTCATTTTAAAAATTATTTATTGTATATTCTTAATTAAAGATGTTTTTGGAATAATATTTGCTTCTAAGTCAAACGTGGTTTAGACATCAATACTGCTCAAAATTACGTTAATATATTTACTATTGATAAGGTTTTGCGCCATTGTGTTTATATCTTTGATATAGAAGAAGTTTTACACCAGAAGGCCATGAAAAAGTTTTCCATTTTAACTATAGCACCGGCGCTTGCTCTGTTTGTAGCTGGCTGCAGCAGCCCTACGGCGATGCAATCTTCGGAGTACGATGATATGTACTATAGCTCTGCAGACAGAACAGAGTACGTGCAACCTGCCGAGCAAACCTATGCACAGCAAACAGAAGCTGAACAGTCCGAAGCAGCATCAGAAAGTGGCGTCCAGAACCCGGAATATACCGACAGAAGCAGTGTTGTTACCGATAATTATTATGGTGACGAATACTACGACGGTCGTGAATATGATCCGCGCGATAACTGGTACCGTCCTTCTTACTCGTTTGTAGATCCTTACTGGGCTAACAATGTTTACTCCAGCAGCTATTACCACCCAAGGAGCTACCGCAACCGTTATGTCGATCCGTTCTACGATCCTTTTTATTATGATCCGTTTTATTACGACCCATTTGCTTACAGGCCTTACTGGAGAAGTGGTTTAAGCGTATCAATAAGTTACCATTATGGCTGGGGCGGATATTACAACCGCTGGAGCCCGTACTACTACGACCGTTACTATAACCCGTGGTACCCATACTATAACAACTACTATGGCGGATACTATGGCCGGCAGTATGTATATGACTCCCCGATTTACAGCAGCCCGCGCAAAGTGCAGTATGGCCCACGCGGTGAGCGTGGTGGTGTAGTAACAGGAGACACACAGCGTGGTTCCCGTACAGAACGCGGTACTTTAACTGAGAGCCGTGAGCAGCGCACGTCGCAAGGCAGACCAGCCAGAACCGAGCGTGTTGCCCGACCAGCAACTACCGAGGAGACTAAAGAGGTAATTACTACCCGCCCAGGACGTGAAATAAACAGGCCACGTAACAGCGATGCCGGCACCATTCGCCAGCGTAGCAGTGAAAGAACGCAGCAGCGTGAGCAACCTGCAACCCGACCTGCAGCAGAGCCGCGCCGTGAGTATCGCCAGGAGCAGCGCAGCACCGAAACAAGGCAGGCTACACCGCGCCGGGAGTCTACCCGCACATACGAGCAGCGCGAAACCTACCGCCCGGACCCGGCACCAAGCCGAAGCAGCAGCGGAAGTAGTGGCAGCAGCAGCGGTAGCAGTAGTGGTGGAAGCCGAGGCGGACGACCACCAAGAGGTAATTAAACCCTGATTTCAGAAACAGAATCCACATGAAAATGAATAAGCTTATTTCTGCCAGCCTGGCACTACTGCTGGGCTGGAGCGGAACCGCTTTTGCCCAGAACGAGGAAGATGCCCTGCGCTACACCCGTCTTGGCCTGCAAGGCTCCGCACGCATACAAGGTATTGGCGGTGCACAAACAGCACTTGGCGCTGATATTTCTACGATGGGCATTAACCCGGCTGGCCTGGGTATGTTCCGCAGGTCTGAGGCAAACCTGAGCATCGGCTTTACAAACAACAGCACTAACGCCCTGTTTGGCAATACTACTACTCCCGACGAACGCACCTCATTTAACATACCGCAGGGTGGTGTAGTATTCAGCAACCGCAAAGACGATAACGATGCAGGCGACTGGCGCGGCACATCCTTTGGAGTAAATATCTCCAGGCTGAATAACTTTAACAGCCGCATTACTTACGGGGGCACGACCACAGAAACGGCTCCTGGCATAGTAGAATATATCTACGAAAGCGCCCTGGCAAACGGGCAAACTGTGGCATCGCTAACAAAGGAGTACAATGAAGGATATACTTCGCTGCCGGGCTTAGCATTTGGAACATACCTTTTTGATGAACTGGAAGATGCCCAGGGGAAATACTACTTACCGGTAGAGCGCTTCGGGGCACTTAACTTGCAGGAGGAGCTTGAAAGACGCGGTTCACAAAACCAGTTTGACTTTGCCTTCGGCACCAGCTTCCGCGACAAAATATACCTCGGTGCATCGCTGGGCCTTGTTACTTCCAAATTTACGCAGGAACGCATTTACCGCGAAAGAGAGTCAGATCCGGATACTGATTTTAGTAACCTGGAGCTACGGGATGAGTTCACCACCGAAGGCGCTGGCGTTAACCTGAAAATAGGGGTTATAGTTAAGCCGATAGATGCATTCCGCTTTGGCGTAAGCATACAAACACCAACAGCATACAATTTTACCGAAGTCTATAACCGCTCGCTTTACTCAACTTTTGACGGAGCAACAGGTCTGGAAAACTATAGTGCAGCCGAGCTGCCAGGCGAGTTTTCCTATAGTTTAACGACGCCATTCCGAGCGAATGGCGGGGTAGCGGTGTTCCTGGGTAAGTATGGCTTCATCACAGCCGATGCAGAATTTGTAGACTATAGCAACATGCGGTTCTCGGAAGACGAAGACGGAAGTGGTTTCAGCAGCTACTTCAGCAGTGTAAACAGCCGCATTAACGATACCTATAAGTCTGCGATGAACTATAGAATTGGCGCTGAAGGACGCTATGAAGTGTTCAGACTGCGTGCCGGTTATGCTATCTCGGAGAGCCCTTATAAAAACAGCGCTTTCGACGCCAAAGTAAACACACTTACGCTGGGTGCCGGTGTGCGTCTGCAGAACTACTATGCAGATGTGGCTTACTCCCACTCAAACAGCAACAGTCTGTACTCGCCTTATACTTTCGAGGATGCCAGCCTGAACCCTGTAGTGGATATGAAAAACAAGCAGAGCAACGTGATGTTTACGGTAGGCCTTAACTTCTAAGTACAACAACTGTTCTTTTCAAGAGCGCTGCCCTGCAAAGGGTTAGCGCTCTTTTCTTTTACAGACTATAGCTATCCTGCAGAGAAGGGAAATCACGGTTTTAGAGCACAAACTATGGCAGAACCATAATATTCGATTAAATTAGGGGAGCTAAATTAAACTATAACTAATCGCATGCACAATAAACTCAGATCAGGCTTTTTAGCTGCTATGGTGCTTTGCTTTGCCTTTGTGGCGCAGGCGCAGCAGAAAAAAGAAGTTACCCTGGAAGACATCTACCGCAAAGGTACGTTCCGCAGCCAGTCGGTGTACGGGGTAAACTGGATGAACGATGGCCAGTACTATAGCTCTACGGTACAGGATGAGCAGCACAAGGTAAACGACATCGTGAAGTATAATGTAACCACTGGTCAGCCAGTGAGCACCATTATCGAAGGTGAGGACCTGAAGCCAGCGGGCAGCAGCACACCCATCAAATTCGACAACTATACCTTCTCTTCAGACGAGAAAAAAGTGCTTTTCTCCACCGGTACCGAGCAGATCTACCGCCGTTCTTCCAAGGCCGAGTTCTACATCTACGACATCGCCTCTAAAAAGCTGACCAAGCTGAGCGATGGTGGCAAGCAACTGTATGCTACCTTCTCGCCGGATGCGCAGCGTGTGGCTTTTGCCCGCGACAACAACATGTTCGTGACAGACCTGAGTACCATGAAGGAAACGCAGATCACCACCAATGGCAAGTACAACGCCATCATTAACGGGTATGCGGACTGGGTGTATGAAGAGGAGTTTTCCTTTGCTCAAGGCTTCCACTGGTCGCCGGATGGCAAAAAGATCGCATTTTATACCTTCGATGAGACCAACGTACCGGAGTACAACATGCAAATGTGGGGTGAGCTCTACCCGCAGGATTACAAGTTCAAGTACCCGAAGCCGGGCGAAACCAACTCCATTGTAACCGTATCGGTATATGATGTGGCCAGCGGCAAAACCGTAAAAATGGACACCGGTAAAGAAACCGATATCTATATCCCGCGCATCAAATGGACTAACAACCCGAACCTGCTCTCTATTCAGCGCATGAACCGCCTGCAGAACACCCTCGAGTTGCTGCACGCTAATGCTACCACCGGCAAAACCGATGTGGTACTGAAGGAAACCGACAAAGCCTACATCGACATTACCGATGACCTGACTTACCTGAAGGATGGGAAGCACTTTATCCATTCCTCAGAAGCTAATGGCTACAACCACCTGTACCTCTACAACATGAGCGGCAAACTGGTGCGCCAGATCACAAAAGGCACTTGGGAAGTGAGCAGCTACGTGGGCTTCGATGAGAAGGCCGACCGCCTGTACTACATGTCTACTGAGGTGTCGCCGCTGGATCGCCACTTGTACAGCATCAGCAGCAAAGGCAAAAACAAAAAGCGCCTGACTGAAAAGGCTGGTACGCACCGCGTTAACATGAGCAACGACTTCAAGTACTTCCTGGATTACCACTCTGCCGCTAACCAGGTACCAACCGTAAGCCTGCATGCAGCCAAAGATGGCAAACTGATCAAGACACTGGAGGAGAACACACAGCTCAAGAACACGCTGGCGCAGTACAACATTGCTCCGCAGGAGTTTTTTACTATGAAGACTTCGGATGGCACGCAACTCAACGGTTGGATGATTAAACCGACTGATTTTGACCCGAACAAGAAGTATCCGGTACTGATGTTTGTGTATGGCGGTCCAGGCTCGCAAACAGTAACCAACAGCTGGGGAGGCAACAACTACTTGTGGTACCAGGTACTGGCCGATAAAGGCGTGATAGTGGTAAGCGTGGATAACCGCGGTACCGGTGCTCGTGGAGCAGACTTCAAGAAGGTGACCTATGCAAACCTGGGCAAGTATGAGACCGAAGACCAGGTTGAAGCGGCTAAATGGCTGGGCAACCAGGCCTACGTAGACAAAAACCGCATCGGTATTTGGGGCCACAGCTACGGCGGCTACATGACCCTGCTGGGCCTGACCAAAGGAAACGGTGTGTTTGCAGCTGGTATTTCAGTCGCGCCTGTTACCAACTGGAGATACTACGATACCGTTTACACAGAACGTTTCCTGAAAACACCGCAGGAGAACGCGGCTGGCTACGACGATAATTCACCGCTGTTCTTTGCTGATAAACTGCAAGGCGAGCTGCTGCTGATTCACGGCACCGGCGACGATAACGTGCACTTCCAGAACGCAGTAGCCATGCAGGATGCCCTGATCAGCGCTAACAAGCAGTTTGAGAGCTTCTACTACCCGAACCGTAACCACGGCGTAGGCGGTGGCATCACCAACCTGCACCGCTTTAAAATGATGACTGACTTTTTAGAGCGCAAGCTGATCAACGCCTCTGGTGAAAAAAATCAGTAAGATCCTGACAAAAGACGGTCAGACAAAGGACAAAAGAGACTGTATACTTCTGGCTGATTTTTTCCTTACTCCTAAACTATAAATCAAGTATAAAGGCCTGCCGAAAACGGCTGGCCTTTATACTTTAGCTCAGACCTTATCTCATAACTTTATACCTGAGAAACATGATGCCGCCAGTCTGAGCGCAACGCTAGCTGGTGGTTGATCTGACAGCCAATTTATAACTTGCCAATTCAGAA
>DATBUF010000116.1:0-1785 GCA_036516435.1 Pontibacter sp. | reverse complement strand
CTGATGAGTTACTACCTGTATACAAGGTTCAAATCGATGGCGCTGGTAAGCTTCTTCCTGCTGGTTTATTTGTCTATTGAGTCTGCCTTTATGGTGGCAAACCTCAGCAAATTTCCGCATGGTGGCTGGGTTTCCCTGATGATAGGCGGTTTGCTGCTCACAGTCATGTACATCTGGATCAAGGCCTTCTACATTAAGCGCAGCCTTACCGAATACGTTCGCCTGAAAGACTACCTGCCTGCCCTGAAAGAACTGAGCGACGACGAAACGATACCAAAGTATACCACACACCTGGTATTTATGACCAGTGCCCCGAAACCAAAGGATGTAGAGACCAAGGTGATCTACTCTATTTTCCAGAAGCGGCCTAAACGTGCGGATATTTACTGGTTTGTACACGTCGAGACGACGGATGAACCCTATACCACCGAATATAAAGTAAAGCAGCTGGAGTCGGGCCACGTGATTCGTATAGATTTTAAGCTAGGCTTTAGAGTAGAGCAGCGCATCAACCTGTTTTTCAGGAAGGTGGTGGAAGAACTGGTGGCTAACGGCGAAGTAGACATCACCAGCCGTTACGATTCCCTGAGCAGGCAGCACGTGATCGGCGATTTCCGGTTCGTAGTGCTCGAAAAGTTCCTGTCCTACGAGAACGACCTGCCGTTTATGCGGCGCATTATTATGGAGTGGTACTTCAATATCAAGAAATACACCAGTTCCGAAAGCAAATGGTTTGGCCTGGATACCAGCTCTGTAAAAGTAGAAAAAGTACCGCTCGTGATCAGGCCTGTGCAACTGCCGCAACTTAAACGCATCATGGTTTAACAAGTATTTATGGCGCTAACCAAAGAAGAACTCCAGAAAAAATTCTCTGCCCGTAAAATCGTACTGCCGATGCTGCTGGGCCTGGGTGTGATCGGCTACATGCTGTACCGCAACTATGAGCCCAGCCAGCTGCATACCCTGCAACAGGCGAGCCCGTTTTGGGCGGGTATGGCGCTGCTGGTGCTCTTCGTGCGCGATTTTGGCTACATTTACCGCATCCGGTACATCACGGAAAAGGCGCTGAGCTGGAAGCAGAGCTTTAATGTAATCATGCTTTGGGAATTTGCTTCCTGTGTACTTCCGTCGGTGGTAGGTGGCTCCACAGTTGCAGCTTTCATCCTTTTTAAAGAAAAAATTCCGCTCGGCAAGTCAATTGCACAGGTAATGGTAACCGCCATGCTCGACAACATGTACTTTGTACTGGCAGTGCCTGCTGTGCTTTTACTTGCCCCGGATAACCTGCTGCCCGATGTGGCTGGCATAAGCGAAGGACTGCGCAACACGCTTGGCATCGCCTTTCTCATTTCCTATTTGCTGATCGCGCTTTATGCTACCCTGATGTTCTATGCCCTGTTCATGAACCCGAGGGGAGTTAAGCGCCTGATGATCAGGATGGGGCAGGTAAAACTGTTCCGTCGCTGGCGGATAGCACTGTTCCAGCATGCCAACGAGCTCCTGATCGCATCGAAACACCTGAAAACAAAAACGCTGAGCTACTGGCTGCACGCCGGTGTTTCCACCTTCTTTGTCTGGACGGCGCGCTACATCATTATCGGGTGCCTGATCGCCGCCTTTACCCACCTCACGTTTAGCGATCACTTACTGATATTCTCTCGGAACCTGATCTATAAAATTGTACTCTTCGTATCAGTTACTCCCGGCGGAGCAGGGTTTGCCGAGCTTGCCTTTCCGGCTTTTTTCGGTGTTTTTATTGGTAGCTTCACAACAATTATTATCTTG